>CAZLMV010000152.1:0-5348 GCA_964560625.1 uncultured Bacteroides sp.
GCACCCTCCTCCTCGCCCTCCTCCTCGCCACCCTCCTCTCCCTCCCCCTCCTCTACCTAATCTAACCTATAAAGATACGGGGAATTCGGAAATTTTTCGTAACTTTGCAGTTGGAAATCAAGGAATATTTACTGACAAATGGCAATAGTTCAATCTCCCGAAAGTCAAAATGTTGAGTTTAAAGAAAGTTGGCGTGACGAATACCTGAAATGGGTGTGCGGCTTCGCTAACGCATGCGGCGGCTACATTTACATCGGAGTCGCCGACGGCTCACATGAAATCGTGGGCGTTACAAACAGCAAACGCCTCATGGAAGAGATCCCGAATAAGATTGTCAGTAGTCTCGGGATTATTGCCGACGTCAACCTCAAGCAGGCTGACGGGCTTGATTACATCGAAATAATTGTCAGTCCGAGTAATATTCCCATCTCCTATAAAGGCGCATATCACTATCGGTCCGGGAGCACCAAACAGGAATTAAAAGGGGCCGCCCTGCAAGATTTTCTATTAAGAAAGTTAGGCCGGACCTGGGATGACGTCAGCAATGACGAAGCGCGAATTGAAGACATTGATCGCGACGCTATTGATTATTTCCTGCGCAAGAGCATCGCCGCTCAACGCATTCCGGAGAGCATGTTGACGGCGTCGACCGAGGAAATATTGACGTCGCTCCAACTGCTTGACAACGAAGGTAAACTCAAAAATGCAGCCATCTTACTGTTTGGCAAGAATCCGGGAATGTTCTTCCATAGCGTTGAGTTCAAAATCGGGCGATTTGGCAGTGATGTTTCGGATCTGATAATTCAAGATATCATTGAGGGCAATATTATTCAAATGGCCGACAAAGTTGTGGATATTCTCAGAGCAAAATATCTTGTTTCGCCCGTCAGATTTGAAGGTATGCAGCGATATGAAAACCTTGAAGTCCCGATAGAAGCATTGCGAGAGATCGTCTACAATGCAATTGCACACAAAAACTATATGGGTCCTGCCATTCAGATGCACGTTTATGATGACCGCATAGAGTTATGGAATGACGGCAGTCTGCCGGAAGGGTTTACTGCGGAGACGCTGTATACCAACCATCCGTCGCGGCCACGTAATCCTAAGATTGCCGGGGCAATGTTTAAGGCCGGGTTCATTGACACTTGGGGCCGCGGGTATGAAAAAATTTACGCAGGCTTCAAGAAAAACGGCTTGCCAATCCCCACCGTGTCCGAACACTTTGGCGGTGTGCAGATAGTCATCGAACGCCCATTCTTCAAGCGTCTCAATAAAAATGGCGTAGTAAATGGCGTAGTAAACGACAAAAATGGCGTAGTAAACGACAAAAATGTCGGTGTAAATGACAAAAATGTCGTAGTAAACGACAAAAATGTCGTAGTAAATGACAAAAATGTCGGTGTAAACGGCGAAAATGTCGGAAGAAACGACAAAAATGTCGGAAGAAACTGCGAAAATGTCGGTGTAAATGGCGAAATTGGCGTAGTAAACGACAAAATTGGCGTAGTAAACGACAAAAATGGCGTAGTAAATGTCAAAAATGGCGTAGTAAATGTCAAAATTGGCGTAGTAAATGACAAAAATGGCGTAGTAAATGACAAAAATGGCGTAGTAAATGTCGTAGATAATGCGTTAACTCCTGCTCAGAAAAAAATTGCAGAAAAGTGTAATGCAATTATCGAAAAAATAAAAATAAATTCCTTCATTACTGCTACTGAACTCTCTGAAAGTCTACTGATTCCTTACCGAACAATTCAGCGCTATTTAGCTAACATGCAGGCTTCAGGTATACTGATACGAGAAGGCAGTGATAAATCCGGACGCTGGTTAATTCTAAATGATTATATGGATTTGGGAAAAAATGCTTAAATTTGCGGGTATGGAAGAGACAAGTGTTCAGAAGAAGAGGCCTGCTTGGCGTAAGTGGGTGAAGATTGGCTCGTGGGTCGTCGGTGGACTCATCGGGTTGATTTTCATTGTGTTAATTGGCGTTAGCTGGTATCTTACGCCGGAGCGATTGACCGCCCTGGTCAATGAGTATGCCGGGGAGTATTTCGTCAATGCCGATTTCAAGGTGGACCGCGCGGAGTTGACCGTATGGCGCACGTTTCCTCATGCCGAAATCGAGGTTGACGGCCTGCAGTTGCTCAACACTGACCCGGCAATCCCGGCCGAGGGCGACACCGTGGCGACCATCGCTAACTTCCACGGTCGCATTAACTTAGCCGCCTTGCTCATTGGCCGTATATCGGTCAACAAGGTGAGCATCGACCGCCCGTGTGCCACCATCTGGCAGGGTCCCAACTCGCTCTCGAACCTCAATATTTTCCCGCCGTCCGAGCCCGAGGAGGAGTCGGACGAGCCACTGTCGCTGCCGTCAATCCACGTGGACCAATTCCAAATCCTCGGCGACGCCCGCTTCCGCTATATCTCTGAGCCTGACAGCATTAACGCCGACATAACCATCCGCTCAACCGAGCTCAGGGGCTCCGACGGCGTGACGCAATACGTCCTGACCACCGATGCCCATGCGGGCGCCATCCCCATGCTGCCCGAGCGCCTGAAAGTGGGCCTCGACGGCGGCATCAACTGGGAGCCGTCAGAGCCGTTGGCCATTGGCCTCAAAGGGTTCAAAATCGACGTCGACTCCCTGCAAACGGAAACCACGGCCAACTTCGATTTCGCTGACGGACTGACGGTTAAGTCGCTGCATTTCACCATGAATCCGCTCTCGCTCCAGCGCGTGAGCCAACTCATCCCGTCGCTGCCCGCGCTCGACACTCCCGGCGCAATCCGCCTCTCCGCCAACCTGAATCAGACGTATCATTTCAACCCCGACACGCTCCTCCTCCCCAGCATGAGCATCAAATTGGAGATGGAAGAGGCGCCACTGTCAATTCCCGAATATCACCTATCCCTCAGCAAGTTAGGCTTCAAAGTTGACGCCATGCTCAGCACGCAGGGGCTCGACCATTCGATTGTCAACCTCAAGAATCTCCACGTGGCCTTCCCGGCGTCAGACTTCTCGCTCGAGGCCATAGCCACCAAGTTGGAGACCGATCCGCACCTGAGGGGCTGCTTCCGCGGCGCCGCCGACTTCAATAACTTAGACCCACGCCTCTGGCAAATGCTCGGCATGCGCCTGCGCGGAAAGTTAGACGCTGACCTTGACTTTGACCTGAAACTCAGCGACTTGTCTGAGAATACTTTCCATCGCGCCAAGCTCGACGGCGTCATGGACTTGCAAAACTTCGTCTGCCTGATGCCCGCCGACAGCATCGCCGCCTGGGCCCGCAATGCCCACCTCGACTTCGGCTCGAAGGAGCATATTGACGGCGCGCCAAGCGAGCTTTTGGCGGCAAGCCTCACCCTCGACACCGCCCGCGTCTGGACCGCCGACCTCCAGGCCGAGCTCTCGCAGTTGAAAATGAACTTAGGAGTGGAAAACTCCGCGCAAACACTTGATTCAACGACGGTTACCCCCATGGGTGGCCGCCTGGAAATAGGCCGCCTGCGCTGCCTGATGGCCGATTCGAGCCGGGCAATGGTGCGCGGCATCAGCGGCGGCACGATCCTGACGCGCTACCAGGGCGACGGCAAGCGCCCGCTCTTGGCTGCAAAAGTCGGGGTGGACCGCGTGGTCTACTCTGACGGCGTTAACCGCCTGAGTCTCAGCGGTGCAGAGATCGCCGCGAAGGCCCACTTAGCGAAATCTGACCGCAAAAAGCGCACCCTGACCGCTGCCGACTCCCTTCGCTTCCGCCAGCGCCGCGACTCGCTGATTCTCAGCGACAAAGGCCACGAACGCATGGACTTCGGAGTGGACCGCTCCATGGTCTCCGCCCTCAAGAAATGGGACGTCCGAGGCCAGGTCAAAGCCCGCAAAACCCGCATGTTCACGCCCCTCTTCCCCCTGCGCCTGCGCATGTCGGACCTCTACCTCGGATTCAACCCTGACTCCGTGGTGCTCAACTCGTTAGCCGTCCAAGCCGGCCATAGCGACTTCCGCCTCAACGGCATGATCAGCAACATGCAGCGCGCCCTTGGCCGCAAGCGTGGACAGCCCCTGAAAATCGCCCTAACCCTCAATTCTGACACCATCAACGTCAACGAACTCACTCGCGCCGCCTTCCGCGGAGCCGCATGGCAGGCGCAGGCCGACTCGCTCATCGCCGCCAATGCCGCCGACCTCAATCTCGACGACTCTGCCCTCGAAGCCCAAGCCGAGGCCGAGGAGAGCGCCGACGACGCCATGCGCGCCATCGTCGTGCCGATGAACATTGACGCCTCCTTTGACTTCCACGCCCGCAACATCCTCTATTCCACCATCTTACTTCATGATTTTGCGGGCGAAGTCATCGTGGCCGATGGCGTGGCCCAGCTGAGCGACCTCCATGCCTCAACCGACATCGGCTCGGCCTCCGCCAACCTCATTTACTACGCCCCGACCATCGAAGATATCGACATCGGCCTCAGCGCCGAGCTGACCCGCTTCCGCATCGACAAGGTCTCTGACATGATTCCCGCGCTCGACACTATCATGCCGTTGCTCAGGGACTTAGGCGGTGTAATCGACGTCAACATCGGCGCCACGACCCGCACCGACTCTCTGCTCAACATCGACTTCCCCTCCCTCCGAGCCATGGTCAGCATGACCGGCGACTCCCTAAAAGTCCTCGACGAAGAAACCTTCAAAACCGTCAGCAAATGGCTCCTGTTCCGCGACAAGAAAAAGAACATGATTGACCGCATGGAAGTCGAACTCGCCATTGAGGATAACGTCCTGGAAATCTACCCGTTCATGTTTGATTTTGACCGATATCGCATCGGCGTCATGGGCCATAACGACCTGGATATGAACATGGATTATCATGTCTCAATCCTCAAATCGCCCATCCCCTTCAAGTTCGGTATCAACATCAAAGGCAACCCCGACAAGCTGAAAATCCGCCCCGGCCTGGCCAAGTTTAAGGAGAAAATGGTGGGCCAACGCACTCAGATTGCCGACACCCTCCGCGTCAACCTTGCCAAGGAAATCAAGGGCGCACTCAAAAAAGGCGCCAAAGCCGCCCGAGTGGCCCCGATGCAAGTGGCCCGGCCCGACAAAATCGAGGCTCTGAGCGAGGCCGCCGACACCCTCAGTCGCGCCGATTCCCTCTACTTCATCCAACACGGACTCATCGAAGCCCCTGACTCCCTAATGCTCCAACAGCAATGAAAATGCCCCGCCCCAAAGCCTTCCTTTTCGACATGGACGGCACCCTATATGACTCGATGCCTAATCACGCATCTTCCTGGTATCAAATGGTTTGCGAACAGGGAATCCCCTGCACCCCCGAGGAATT
>CAZLMV010000153.1:0-5258 GCA_964560625.1 uncultured Bacteroides sp.
CCGATAGCTGCGCAATCGGGGGTTAACCGCGGTGCAAGCCCTCCGGGCTATAGCGCGCTAAGTAAACCGCATTAGAGAGCATACCCACCCTCCAATTACTTTGTATTTTGTACTTTGTTTTTTTAATTTACTTTGTATTTTGTATTTTTTTACTTTGTATTTACTATGAATTCTTTCAAACATTCCGCTAACGAACGTAACAAAACTAACGTCCTTAAACTTCGTATGAAACATGGCGCTGCCGGCTATGGCGTCTATATGATGCTGCTCGAGCGGCTCGCCGCCGAGCCCATGGGCAGTTCCGAACTCAATTACGACATCCTTGCCTATGAATTCCAGGTATCCAAGGAGCTCATCCGCGCCGTGATTGAGGATTTTGACCTCTTTATCATCGACCTTGACGGCAACACCTTTGCCCACGAAGAGATCTACCGCCAGCTTCCCAAGAAGGCCAAAGAGGCCGCTAAGGAAGCCGTGGTCAGCGAATTTATCCGCCAACATTCCGCCAACGTGGAATGGCTAAACCCCAACGCTGCCGCCTATGACCTAACCTACGACCAACTCCGAGCGACCCTGCGGACAACCTTCCGCGATCAAGCCCTCGCCTCCCCGGGCGTACCGACAGTCACGGACCTTTATACGCTACTCAGCAGAGTCTTAGCGGGTTAGAGACCACCCCTCGTTAGGATTCGGAGGAGGGGGTGATGTCGGTGTAGGAGGCTTCTTCGGGAAGTTCGTTTTTGGTTGATTCAGTTGCTTTTGCAGCTTCTTCGGCGGCTTTGGCGGCGGCTTTTTCTGACTCGCGAAGGGTGCGGTTATAGGAGCTGAGGCCGGAGACGACGATGATAGCGCCGATAGCGAAGACAATCATGGCTATGGCAGCGATGGTGATGATGATGTTCTTGGTGGTGTCGGGCGAGATGACACACATCACTATGCCACAGATAGTTACCAACGCCGGCATGATATAGAACCCGAAGGGAAACTTCACGGGCTTGAACACGAAGACCATGTCGTAGATCAGGAACAGTCCGCCGATAATCATCAGTGCGCCAAAGATATAGACCATGGCCGTGGTGAATCCGGCGGGGGTGATGATCATCCAGATGCCAAGGCAGCCGGAAGCGACGGCGGCGAGGGTGCCACCGATGGATGAGAGCGAATGTTTGCTGCCGTCGGCCTTGCTCTGGCGCGAGTAGGCATACTGCATTCCGAGGTTAAGCACGGCGGAGGCCGTCAAGACGATGCCAAGGAAAGTTACACAGAACTCCAAGCTCGGCTGCTTGTAACATAAAAGGAGGATACCTGCGGCGAGAATCACCAGCGACGTCCAGAGAATTCTTTTGTAGTCCACGAGAATTTTGGTTGTTTAGAGGTTAATAAATATACTTTTTACTAAAAAAACGTAAAAAACATCAAAAAAGTTGCCCACAAAGTTAATAATTTTCAGAAATATTTCAGTAACTTTGCAGTCGGAAATTACCTTAAATCATCAACATTTCTATTTAGACTAATGACTCCAAATCATATGGAAGAGGGCTCCGTCGACATCCAGGGGCTTGAAAATGTGGTTGTTCGCTTCTCCGGCGACTCCGGTGACGGCATGCAACTTGCCGGCAATATTTTTACGAATGTTTCAGCGTCGGTGGGCAATCAGGTGTCCACTTTTCCCGATTATCCGGCCGAAATTCGCGCTCCGCAGGGTTCACTGAGCGGCGTCAGCGGCTTTCAGGTTAACATCGGACGCAACGTGTTCACCCCGGGCGACTGCTGCGACGTGCTCGTGGCCATGAATCCCGCGGCCCTCAAGCGCAACGCCGGGTTCCTCAAGAAGAACGGCATCGTGATTTTTGACTCAGACTCCTGCCGCGAGGCGGATTTGAAGAAGGCTGAGTTTAAGACCCTTGACCCGATTGCCGAACTCGGCATCCACGCTCAGGTCTTGGAAGTGCCCATCACCTCCATGACTAAGGCAGCGTTGGCCGAATCCGGGCTCGACGCCAAGTCAGTGCTCAAATGCCGCAATATCTTTGCTTTGGGCCTGATTTGCTGGCTCTTTGACCGCCCCTTGGAGGGCGCATTGGCCATGCTGCGCGCCAAGTTCGCCAAGAAACCCGCCATTTTTGAGGCCAACTCCAAGGTCCTGACCGCCGGATTTGACTATGGTCACAACATCCATGCCTCAGTCAGCACCTATAAAATACAGAGCGACCCGGCCATCCCGGGCGTTTATACTGACATCAACGGCAACACGGCCACTGCCTGGGGTCTGATCATGGCCTCCGAGCGCTCCGGGCGCCCGCTTTTCTTGGGCTCCTACCCCATCACGCCGGCCACCGACATTCTCCACGAATTAGCCAAGCGCAAAGACTTGGGCGTGAAAGCCGTGCAGATGGAAGATGAAATTGCCGGAATCTGCTCGGCCATCGGCGCCTCCTTTGGCGGCTCATTGGCCGTAACGTCCACCTCCGGCCCCGGTTTGGCGCTTAAGAGCGAGGCCTTGGGCTTAGCCGTGATGGCCGAATTGCCGTTGGTGGTGATTGACGTGCAGCGCGGCGGCCCTTCAACCGGCCTCCCCACCAAGACCGAGCAAACCGATCTGATGCAGGCCCTTTATGGTCGCAACGGCGAATCGCCCCTCGCCGTGGTGGCCCCCACGTCGCCCACCGATTGCTTCGACATGGCTTTTGAGGCGTGCAAAATCGCCCTTGAACACATGACTCCGGTGATTCTTCTGAGCGACGCCTTTATCGGCAACGGCTCTTCGGCATGGCGCATCCCCGAGGATAATGAATACCCCGAAATCCACCCGCCGCTGCTCCCCGCCGAGAAGGCTGACGGCACCTGGAAACCTTATGAGCGTCAGGAAAACTTGGTGCGCTACTGGTCCATTCCCGGCACGGAAGGCGCCACTCACCGCCTCGGAGGCCTGGAAAAAGACACCCAAACCGGCGCCATCTCCACTCACCCCGGCAACCACGAAACCATGGTGCAACTCCGCCGCCAAAAGATTGCCAACATAGCCCACAACATCCCGCAGCAGCAGGTGCATTTCGACGACAATCAGAGCGCCGACACCCTCCTTTTAGGCTGGGGCGGCACTTACGGCCATTTGCGCACGGCCGCCGCTGAACTCAATGCCCACGGCCGCAAGATTGCCTTCACTCAGCTGCGCTACATCAACCCTCTGCCCTCAAACATGGGCGAGATTCTGCGCCGATATAAGAAGGTCATCGTGGCCGAACTCAACACCGGCATGCTTGCCGACTATCTGCAGATGCAATTCCCCGAAGTCAACATCCACCGCATTAACAAGATTCAAGGCCAGCCCTTCATGGTCAGCGAATTAGTTGAAAAAATCGAACAAATCTTAGACTGATGAATACTCAACAATATACTCCCGCCGACTATAAGAGCGACCAGAGCGTGCGCTGGTGTGCCGGCTGCGGCGACCATGCCGTGCTCAACTGTCTCCATAAGGCCATGGCCGAACTTGGTGTGCCGCCTCACATGACGGCCGTAATTTCCGGCATCGGCTGCTCCTCGCGCCTGCCTTATTATTGCAACACCTACGGCTTCCACACCATCCACGGACGCGCAGCCGCCATCGCCACCGGATTCAAGATTTCCAATCCGCAGATGACCGTCTGGCAAGTGAGCGGCGACGGCGACGGCCTTGCCATTGGCGGCAACCACTTTATCCACGCCCTGCGCCGCAACATCGACATCAACATCCTGCTGCTCAACAATAAAATCTACGGCCTGACCAAGGGGCAATACTCCCCCACCTCACCCCGCGGATTCGTCAGCAAATCTTCGCCTTACGGCACCACCGAGGATCCGTTCATTCCCGCCGAATTGGCCTTCGGCGCACGCGCCACATTCTTTGCGCGCTCCATCGACGTTGAACTCGAAACCTCAAAGCAGTGCATGGTGGCCGCCGCGCGCCATCGGGGCACCGCCGTCACCGAGATCCTTCAAAACTGCGTGATTTTCAACAACGGCATCCATAATCCCATAGCCGACAAATCAGTGCGCGCCTCCAAGACCATCACCCTCCATCAGGGCGAAAAGATGCTCTTCGGACCCAACAAGGAATTCGGCTTGGTGCAAGACGGCTTTGAACTCAAGGCCGTGGAAATCGGCAAGGACGGCTACACTATTGACGACGTGCTGACCCACGATGCCCACACTCCGAGCGACATTCTCCACCGCCAGTTAGCGCTGATGGACGGCGAGTCGCTCCCCTTGGCCCTCGGAGTTATCCGCGACGTAGAAATGCCCGTTTATAACGAAGCCTTGGAGGCGCAAGTAGCTGAGGTTAAGGCTAAAAAAGGCTTTGGCTCGCTGCGCCAAATGATTCTTGCGGGCGAAACCTGGACCGTCGGATGACCCTGATTTCCGCCCCTCTGCAAGGGTTTACCGAGGCGCCCTGGCGCCGCTTCCACGCCGAAGTCTATGGCTCCGGCGTGGACGTTTATTCTGCGCCGTTTGTTCGCATGGAGCATGGCGCCATCCGTCCGCGCGACCTCCGCGACTCCATTGCCGAGCCGCGAGCCGTCAGCCAAATCATCTGCCGCGACGGGGAGGAATTTCGCGCCCTCGCCTCCGCCCTTACCGCCCACGGAATCAGCCGCATAGACCTGAATTTAGGCTGCCCTTTTCCGCCGCAGGTGAAACACGGCCGCGGCGCCGGACTCGCCGCGCGCCCCGAAAAACTGGCCGAAGTCCTCAAGGCCATGGAGGAGTTTCCGGAGGTGGAATTTTCAGCCAAAATGCGCCTTGACGGCTGGCGCGAGATTCTGCCGCTCTTGGAGGCCTCACCCGTGAAATCCTTAGCCGTGCATGCCCGTTACCGCGAGCAGCAATATGGCGGCGAACCGGACATGGACGCCTTCGCTGAATTGGCAAAAGAGACGCAATTGCCGCTGATTTATAACGGAAACGTCCGGACCCGACGCGATTTCGCGGAAATTCAGACCCGATTCCCCGATTTGGCGGGAATCATGATTGGCCGCGGACTGCTCGAGCGCCCCTCCCTTGCCGCCGAGATTCGCCAAGGGCGCGACTGGACCCGCGATGAGCGCTTGGAGGCGATCCTTGACCTCCACCGCAAACTCTTTGAGCACTACTCCGAAAAGCTTTGCGGGCCCGACCAAATCCTCTCCAAAATCAAACCCTTCTGGGAATACCTCGCCCCCGAAATCGGCCGCAAACCCGCAAAACAAATCCGCAAATCCACCACCCTCCGCACCTAC
>CAZLMV010000154.1:0-5210 GCA_964560625.1 uncultured Bacteroides sp.
AGGGAGTGGAACTCCAGTCCCCGGCGCTCGTCGTGGCCCGAGGCGGCCAGCTGCCGGTCCAGGGCGGCGGGATCCACCCGGATGCCCATGGAGCTCAGCTCCAACGCGTCGCCCAGCACGCTGTTCCATACCAGCAGATCCCCGTTGAGGGCCCAGTCGTCATAGTCCGGGGCCCGGCCGTCGTGAGGCTTCCCCGACTTCAGGGGGGCGCCGATGCCCATGAGGAAGGTGAGAGGGTGGTCCTTTACCCAGGCCTTCTCCCGCTCCTTGGCTGTCAGGTCGGGCCATTGGTCCTCCAGCTCCTGGGTGGTGACGAAGGACACCTCGCCCCCCAGCAGGGGGAGCCTCTGGAGGGAGGGGAAGGCGGCGCGGAGGGTGGCGTCGGCTTGGGCGGCGAGTTGGGCGATGGTTTGGTGGGCGCGGGCAATGCCGTCGTTGGCGAGGGTGAAGTCGATGAGTCGGCGGATTTCGCTGTCGGTGAGGGAGTCGCGGCTGACCAGGGCGAGCATTTCGCCGCGGCCTTCGACGGCGGGGTCGAGGAGCACGCTGAGCAGGGGGAGGGTGACTTTTCCTTCGCGGAGGTCATTGCCGGTGGGTTTGCCGATGGCGGCGGCAGAGGTGGAGTAGTCGAAAATATCGTCGGTGATCTGGAAGCAGAGGCCTAAGAGGCGGGCAAATTCGCGGAGGGCGCCGAGGCGGGGGTCGTCGGTGTCGCATCCGGCGGCGAAGGCGCCCATTTCGGCGCAAGCAATGAAGAGGGAGGCGGTTTTGCGCTGAATGGTCTGCATGTAGGCGTCGATGGAGAGGCGGTGATAGCGGGCGTTGTAGATTTGGTCGAGTTCGCCCATGGCTAATTGACGGCCTAAGGAGGCGAGGGCGCCGATGATGCGGATGTCGCCGGTTTGGTTGGCTAATTGGAGGGATGTGGATGTGAAGAAGTCGCCGACGAGGACGGCTATGTGGTTGTCCCAGATGCCGTTGACGGTGGGTTCGTTGCGGCGCATTTTTGATTCGTCGACGACGTCGTCGTGGATCAGCGAGGCGTTGTGGAGCATCTCTACGGCGGCGGCCGTGGAGATTACGTGGTGAGAGGTCTGCTCGGAGAAGAGTTGGGCGCAGAGGATCACCGTGATGGGGCGTATTTGCTTGCCTTTTTGCCGCAGGTATTCCTGAATGATGCCGTTCATCATGTCGTTAGACGATTGGAGCGACAGCATTATGCGCTGATTAAGTTGCGTCAGTTGGGGCGCAATGGCGGCGGCAATGGAATCGAGTGAGGCGGCTGATTGTTCTGGCATCTAAGTCGGGGGGGAGGTAAGTTTCTTTATTCAAATGATTTCTTGAGGTCGGGGATGGCGTCGAAGGCCGTTTGGTCCGGGCGAATGGGGGTGATGGTGAGGTAGTCGCGACGGAGCCAGTAGTTGTCGCCGGCGGGATTGTCGGGGTCGAGGTCTACGTAGGTTCCTGTGAGCCAGTAGAATTTTCGTCCGTGGGGGTCGACATAGTCGGCATATTCTTCGGTCCAACGTCCGCTGCCACAGGTGGTTATCTTTATTCCCTTGGGGTCAACTCCGGCGGGCATGTTGACATTGAGGCAGATGCCCTCGGGGAGTCCGGAGGCAAGGACTTTGCGGATGATTTCTTCCATCAGGGGGGCGCAGCGGGAGAAGTCGGCGTCGGGGCTATAGTCGAGCAGGGAGAAGCCGACGGCGGGGAGGCCGATCATGCAGGCTTCCATGGCGGCGCCCATGGTTCCGGAGTAGATGTTGGAGTTTCCGGAGTTGGAGCCGTGGTTGACGCCGCTGAGCATCAGATCGGGCGCCGAGGGGAGGATGGCGTGCATGGCCAATTTGACGCAGTCCACCGGGGTGCCGGTCACGGAGAGCATCTTGGCGCCATTATAGTCCGGATGGGGGATGATGCTCAGGGGGGTATTGACGGTGATTGCCGAGCTTTGGCCGGAGCGGGGCCCGTCGGGAGCCACGGCGTAGATCTCGGCCTCCGGCGCCACGGCGCGCATCCTGTCAATCAGGAAGCGCAGGCCGCGGGCTTGGATGCCGTCGTCGTTGGAGATGAGGACGATCATACTAAGTGGGCAATAAGGTCTTCGCGTTTGCCGGGCAGAAGGTCAATCACGGGAATTTCAACCATGGTGTAGGCGCCGGGAGCCTGGCGCATGGAGGCGCGGGCGGCCCCGACGAGAATCTGGGCCGTGAGGGCCGGATTGTTGATGGCCATGTTGAATTCGAGGCGCTGGGAGGGGGTGCGTCCGGAGGTGCCCTTGCGGGTCATGTTGACGCCATGGCCCATGTCGCGCACGGCGTCGACCGACGGCACTTCAAACACGTGGGTCTCGTCAGATGCGAAATAGGGGTCGGCCTTGATGGCGGCGGTTACTTCCTCAAGGTTTGCGCCGGGCAGGAGCTCGACGTAGACCATGCGGCGGTGGATGCCCGTGCCCAAGGGGATGGTCATGGAGATGGCATCTTTGACGCCCTCTTTGGAGCGCACGCAGACGCTATGGCCCATGCTCATGCCGGGGCCGAAGTTGGTGTAAGTCACGCCTTTAGGGGCGGCGGCTTCCATCAGTGCGCGCACCACGGAGTCGCTGCCCGGGTCCCAGCCGGCGGCAATGACGGCCACGCGGCCATTCAGGCGGGCCACTTCGCCAAGGTGCTGGCGCAGGGCGACGATGTTGGTGTGGATGTCGAAGGAGTCAACGGTGTTGATGCCGGCGGCAAGGTATTTGGCGGCGTTTTCTTCGACGTGGCGGGTGGGGGTGGCGAGAACGGCAACGTCGACATGTCCGAGCTCGGCAATGTCGGTAACCACCTTATATTGAGCCAATTCGGCGGGTGTATTGGCCACGGAGCGGCGCACGATGCCGACCAATTCCATATCAGGCGCCTCAAGGACTGAGTCGAGGACGTAACGGCCGATGTTGCCGTAGCCTACGATTGCTACTTTAATCATAACGGGCGGAGGATCAGAGTTTTGAAACGATTTCTTTGGTGTCGCGGGCAATGGTCAGCTCTTCGTCGGTGGGCACAACCACTACCTTAACCTTTGAATCCGGGGTGGAGATGACGGTTTCGGTGCCGTGGACTTCGTCGTTGACCTTCTTGTCGATTTCCACGCCGATAAATTTCAGGGGAGCGCAGACGTTTTCGCGCACGTCGGTCTGATTTTCGCCGACGCCGCCGGTGAAGACGATGATGTCAACCCCGCCCATCTCGGCCGCATAGGCGCCGATGTATTTGGTGATGCGGTTTTCATACATGTCTAAGGCCAAGGCTGCGCGCTCGTTGCCGGCCTGATAGGCGGCTTCGACTTCGCGCATGTCGTTGCTGATGCCGGAGATGGCCGCAACGCCGCTCTCCTTATTAATAATGCGTTGGAGGTCCTTGACGGTCCAGCCGTATTTCTCCATGAGATAGGTCAGCGCGCCGGGGTCAACGTCGCCCACGCGGGTGCCCATCATGAGGCCTTCGGTGGGGGTCAGACCCATGGAGGTGTCGATGCTCTTGCCGCCGACGATGGCGGTGATTGAGCCGCCGTTGCCAATGTGGCAAGTGATGATTTTCTGGTCCTTGATGTCGACGCCGAGGATTTCACAGACGCGCTGCGACACGTAGCGATGGCTCGTGCCGTGGAAGCCATAGCGGCGCACTTCGGCGTCGGCAAGCAGATGATAGGGCAGGGCATACATGTAGGCCTTCGGGGGCATGGTCTGGTGGAAAGCCGTGTCAAACACGCCGACCTGGGGCACTGACGGCAGCAGCTCCTCGATGGCCTTGACGCCGGTCATGTTGGCGGGGTTGTGAAGCGGAGCAAGGGGAGTACATTCGCGCACTTTTTCCTTGACTTCGTCGGTGATGAGCACGGAGGAGGCAAACTTGGTGCCGCCATGCACAAGGCGGTGGCCCACGGCTTCGATTTCGTCATAGGTCTTGATGCAGCCCACTTCGGGGTCGGTCAACACGTTGAGCACACCCTTGATGGCGCCTTCGTGGTCCACGTGGCCCAGGTCTCTGACGGCCTTGGAGCCGTCGGCCAACTTGAATTTCAAGAATGCGTCGGGCAGGCCGATTTTTTCTACGCCGCCTTCGGCAAGGACTTTCTCCGTGTCGGAGTCAATGAGTTTATATTTTACGGAAGAGCTTCCGCAGTTGAGCACGAGGATTTTCATCTCTGTATCAGTGAGTTATTTTTGGTTACAAGTCATGATGATGGTCTTATAGATGTCGTCGACCGAGGCGCCGCGGCTCAGGTCGTTGACCGGCGCGGCCAAGCCCTGCAGGACGGGGCCAATGGCGTCAACTCCGCCCAAGCGCTGAACTAACTTATAGGCGATGTTGCCCACTTCCAACGACGGGAATACCAACACGTTAGCGCGTCCGGCCACGGATGAACCCGGGTCCTTCTTGGCGGCTACGGAGGGCACCAATGCGGCGTCGGCCTGCATTTCGCCGTCGACAATCAAGTTCGGGTCGGCCTCATGGACGAAGCGGGTGGCGGCAATGACCTTGTCGACCAACTCATGCTTGGCCGAACCCTTGGTTGAGAATGAAAGCATGGCCACACGGGGATCGATGCCGGCAATGTCGCGCGCGGTCTGGGCCGATTCTAAGGCAATCTGAGCCAACTGGTGAGCGTCGGGGTTGGGTACCACGGCGCAGTCGGCAAACACCAAGACGCCATTGCTGCCATAAGGCGAGCCCTCGGGCAGCAACATCAGGAACGCGCCCGAAACGGTGTCGATGCCCGGGGCGGTCTTAATTACTTGGAAAGCAGCACGAAGCACGTTGCCGGTGGTGTTTTCGGCGCCGGCCACCATGCAGTCAGCCTCGCCGGCCTTGATCATCAGGCAGCCAAGATAGAGGGGGTCGGCGGCCGTGATGCGGCTCTGCTCTTCGGTCATCCCCTTGGCCTTGCGCAGCTCAAGGAGGATGGGCGCATAGCGGTCAATGACGGCCTCGTCGGCGGGGTCAACAATCTTTGCGGCAGAGATGTTTTTCAGGTTATTATCAATGGCCAAAGCGTTGATTTCGGCGGGATTACCTACGAGGGTCACTTTGGCAAGTCCGTCGGCTATGATGCGGTCAGCCGCGCTCAGGGTGCGGATTTCCGTTCCTTCCGGCAGAACTACTCGGCGCTGACGTTCGCGCGCCGTAGCGGTCATTTTCTCAAACAGGTTCATTACTTGAATT
>CAZLMV010000155.1:0-5169 GCA_964560625.1 uncultured Bacteroides sp.
ACGAAATGACCTATCCGGGTCAGGTGAAAATCACCGTTATCCGCGAAACCCGCTCCGTGGCCTTCGCAAAATAATCCGGGCCCATGGACGAAAATCGCGACCTTAACCCCGAACTTCCGAATGAGGCCGAGGAAGACGTAACTCCCGTCTCCTCAACCCCTTATCGGCGCTGCGACAGCGGCAAGTGTCCGCGCGGGAAACTCCATTCCTTCAACTGGATTGAGGACATTCCCGGCGCCATGGAGACCTGCCCCATAGTCGAAGTGCTCTTCAAAAACACCCGCAAGGGCTACTTTCTCAACTCCTTAGGCCTGGACCTTACCGTCGGCGACATGGTGGCCGTCGAGTCTCAGCCCGGCCACGACATAGGCAAGGTCTCCCTGACCGGCCCCTTAGTAAGAATCCAAATGAAGCGCGCCGGAATCCGCAAGGACACGGAGCTGCGCCGAGTGTTCCGCATAGCCAAAGCCGCCGACCTCGAAAAATATGAAGAGTCGAAGGCCAAGGAGGAGGAGACGATGATTCGCGCCCGCCGCCTGGCCGAAGAATTAGGCCTGAACATGAAGATTGGCGACGTGGAATACCAAGGCGACGGCAACAAGGCCATCTTCTACTATATTGCAGATGAGCGAGTTGACTTCCGCCAGCTGATCAAGGTGCTTGCCGACGCCTTCAAGGTGCGCATTGAGATGCGTCAGATCGGCGCGCGCCAAGAGGCCGGACGCATTGGCGGCATCGGCCCCTGCGGACGCCCCCTGTGTTGCTCCACGTGGATCACCAACTTCATGAGCGTGGCCACGGGCGCCGCACGCATCCAGGACCTTTCGCTCAACCCCCAGAAGCTCGCCGGGCAGTGCGCCAAGCTCAAATGCTGCCTCAACTATGAGGTCGACGCCTATCTCGAAGCCTCGCGCAAGCTCCCCGCAAAGGATATCCACTTAGAGACGGCCGACGCCACATGGTACTTCTTCAAGGCCGACATCTTCAAGGGGGAAATCACCTACTCCACTGACCGCAAAATCCCCGCAAACCTCACCACCATTGACCGCGAGCGCGCCTTTGAAATCATCGAGCTCAACAAACAGGGCGAAAAGCCCCTGCAGCTGCGCCGCGACGAGGAAGTGGAGGCCGAGGCCGCCCAGAATAAGCCCGTGGACCTCTTGGACCAGGACAACATCAACCGCTTTGACAAGAAAAAGCGCAAGAAAAAGCGCAAACCAAAGCAGAAAAATGACAAGCAAGAACCTAAGCAATAAGGTCTTAGCCGCCCTCGGGGCCGGGCTCACGCTCTTGGCCTGGGGCTGCTCCGCTCCGGATAATGATTATTCAGCCTTCTCGACCGTCGACCCCGACGGCTGGGAGTATGGCCACACGTTTGTCTATCGGCCGGAGATTGCCGACTCCTTGGCCGAGGGGACGCTGAGCCTGATGGTGCGCCACAGCAATGATTACCCCTACCGAAACCTCTGGTTAGAAGTGAGTTATCAGCACATGGCCCCGGACAGCACCATCACCTTCCGGCGCGACACGGTCAACTTCCCCCTTGCCGACCTCTACGGCAACTGGCTCGGCTCCGGCTTGGGCACCTCCTTTCAGGCCATGGACACCGTGGCCACTGACTTTCAGCTGATTTCCGGCGCCCCCATCCGCGTGCGCCACATCATGCGCCCCGATCGCGTCACCGCCATCGAACAAATCGGTATAATCTTCGAAGAAAAATGAATTATCCTCTCGACATATGCCTCCTTGACGCCGCCGAGCAGCGTCGCCGAATCGACGGCTTGCGCCTCGACTCGCCCGCGCTCATTGCCGACAATGCCAACCTGTTTTACCTGACGGGGCGAGTGTTTTGCGGCTATCTTTTCCTTTCGCCGGGCCAGGCTCCGCGCTATTTCGTCAAGCGTCCCTCCGAGCTTTGCGGCGAGGGGATCACGCTGATTCGTAAGCCCGAGGAAATCGGCCTCACATGCCCGCGCCTTGGATTGGAACTCGACTCGCTGAGCTATTCCGCCGCCCTGCGCCTGAAAGCCGCCCTCGGCGCCGAGGAAATCATCAACGTCAGCCCCAAAATCATGCTCGGGCGCGCCGTGAAAACCCCGTTGGAACAGCAACTTATGCGCGAAGACGGAGTGCGCCACGCCGCCGTCTATGCCCGCATCCCCGGCCTGTTTCGCGAAGGGATGACCGACATTGAACTCCAGGCCGAAATCGAGCGCGTAGACCGCTTGGAAGGGTGCCTCGGCCAATTTCGCGTCAACGGCCCCGACATGGAAATCCACATGGGCAACGTCATCACCGGGCGCAACGCCGACACCCCCTCGCCCTATGATTTCGCCATGGGCGGCGCGGGCCTCTCGCCGTCGCTCCCCGTGGGCGCCAGCGGCGAGGAAATCAAGCCCGGACAGGCCGTGATGGTCGACATGAACGGCAATTTTAACGGCTACATGACCGACATGACCCGAACTTTTGCCTGCGGCGAGCTCCCCGAAAAAGCCCTCCGCGCCCATCAGTGCTCCATCGATATTTGCCACGAATTAGCCCGCCTCGGTCGCCCCGGCGCCGAATGTAAGGCCCTCTATGAAACCGCCAAAGAGATGGCCCGAAAGGCCGGATTGGAGGACTGCTTCATGGGCCATCGCTATCACGCCGGCTTCGTGGGCCACGGCGTCGGAATCCAAATCAACGAACTCCCGGTGCTCGCCCCCCGCTCCAAAATGGCCATGGAGGAGGGCAACGTCATTGCCATAGAGCCTAAATTCGTCATTGAAGGCGTCGGCGCCGTGGGCATCGAAAACACCTATATCTGCCGCGCGGACGGCCTTGAATGTATCACTCCCGCCCCCGAGGGCCTCACTCAGCTGCTATGAACATCCCCGAAAAAGATGAACCGATTTTGCGGCGCGTGGGCGCCGTGGCTGACCGCTTGGGCCTCGAAGCCTATGCCGTGGGCGGCTACGTCCGTGACTGCATCTTAGGGCGCGAATCCAAGGATATTGACTTCGTCACCGTCGGCTCCGGCATCGAATTGGCTCGCGCCGTGGCCTCCGATCTCGGCAAGGGCGCACACCTGAGCGTGTTTAAAAATTTCGGCACGGCGCGTATAAATTGGCGCGGCGTGGAGCTCGAATTCGTCGGCGCGCGCAAGGAAAGCTACTCGCATGACTCCCGAAAGCCCATCGTGGAAGACGGCTCGTTGGAGGACGACATCTCACGCCGCGACTTTACGGTTAACGCCTTGGCCCTCAAGGTGAATGCCGAGGGTTTTGGCGAGATCGTAGACATGTTTCACGGGTTGGACGACATGGAGCGGCGAGTGCTCCGCACGCCCCTTGACCCTGACATCACCTTTAGCGACGACCCGCTGAGGATGATGCGCGCCGTGCGCTTCGCCACTCAGCTCCGATTTGCCATTGCTGCAGAGACTTACGAGGGCATTTGCCGCAACGCCGAGCGCCTGGAAATCATCTCGCGCGAGCGCATTGCCGACGAGCTCATGAAGATTATGCGCGCACCCAAGCCCTCCATCGGCTGGCGCCTGCTCTTGGAAACCGGCCTGCTCCACTACATCCTGCCGGAATTGGAGGAAATGCAGAAGGTCGACGTGGTCAACGGGCGCGCCCACAAAGATAACTTTGACCACACGATGAAGGTGCTCGACAATGTCGCCGCGAAGTCTGACGACGTATGGCTCCGCTGGGGAGCGCTCCTTCACGACATTGCCAAGCCGCAAACCAAGCGCTGGGACCCGAAAATCGGATGGACCTTCCATAACCATAACTTCGTGGGCGCCAAGATGATACCGCGCATTTTCCGCGAAATGAAACTCCCCATGGGGGCCGAGATGAAGTTCGTCACTAAGATGGTGGAACTCCACATGCGCCCCATCATTCTGAGCGAGGAAATTGTCACTGACTCGGCCGTGCGCCGCCTGCTTTTTGACGCGGGCGACGACATCGAATCGCTGATGACCCTCTGCGAGGCCGACATCACCACCGGGCGCCCCGAAAAGCTCCGCTCATGCTTGGCCAACTTCGCCATCGTGCGCCAAAAACTCGTGGAATTAGAGGAGCGCGACCGCATCCGCAACTTCCAGCCCCCCATCACCGGCAACGACATCATGCACATCTTCGGCATACCCCCGTCAATGCCCATCAAGACCCTCAAAGAGGCCATAAAAGACGCCATTCTCGACGGCCAAATCCCCAACGACCGCCAAGCCGCCTACGAGTTTATGCTCCCGCTTGCCGCCGAAATAGGCCTCACCAAAGTTAACGATTTACCCCCTTTACCCCCGGAGGAAGAAAAATGTACATCGTCACAAAAAGATTAGAAATATCCGCCTGCCATCGCCTCGAGCTCTCCTACCCGAGCAAATGCACTAACATCCACGGCCACAATTGGATAATCACCGTCACCTGCCAGAGCCCCACGCTCAACGCCGACGGAATGGTTGAGGACTTCACGGCCATCAAGGAGATGGTGCAGGGCCAATTAGACCACGCCGACCTCAACGCCGTGCTCCCCTTTAACCCGACGGCCGAAAACATTGCCCGCTGGATCTGCGAGCAGATACCGACGTGTGTGCGCGTCGACGTGCAGGAAAGCGAAGGTAACGTGGCCAGCTACCTGAAAGACTGACGTTTATGCGCGTAAACGAGATTTTCTACTCTCTGCAGGGCGAAGGGCATTTCACGGGGTGTCCGGCGGTGTTTGTGCGCCTGAGCGGCTGCAACCGCGCCTGCCCTTTTTGCGACACTGACTTTGCCTCCTTCACCGAGATGACCGAGGAGGCCATCGTAGCCGCCACGGAGCTCTATCCCGCTGAAATCGTGGTCATTACCGGCGGCGAACCGGCGCTGCAACTCACCGACTCGCTCGTTGACCGCCTTCACCGCGCCGGCAAGCGCGTCCACGTCGAAACCAACGGCTCCCTACCCCTCCCCGCCGCCGTAGACTGGGTGACCTGCTCCCCCAAGACGCCCCCTTACGCCATCACCCGCATCGACGAGCTCAAACTCCTCTTCACCGCGGGCTGCGACCCCGAAATAATCGCCGCTCTCCTCCCCCCGGCCCCAATCTACTCCCTCCAACCCCTCGCCGGCCAATCCCCCCAACCCACCATCGACTACCTCCTCCCCCCCCCCACCCGGCCCCTCTCCCCCCAAACCC
>CAZLMV010000156.1:0-5141 GCA_964560625.1 uncultured Bacteroides sp.
ATTGTCCGATGAGGGTTGCGGAGGAGGCGTCGGTGATGGTGACCGGGACGGTGTCGCCGACTTTTTGCCCCTCGCGGCGGTTAAAGACTACGGTTTTGTTCTGGCCGGTGCGGCCTACCCATTGCTCGGTGGAGCGCTTGCTGACGCCTTCGATCAGCACGTCAAAGGTCCGCCCGATGTCGCGGCGATTAGACGCAAGGGAGAGCTCGTTTTGCAGCGCAATCATGCGGTTGAGGCGGTCGATTTTCACCTCCTCGGCCACATTGTCGGGCATCGTCTTGGCCGCCACCGTGCCCGGGCGCTCCGAGTATTTGAACATGAATGCGGCGTCATAACCCACGGTGCGCATCAGCTCCAAGGTCTCCTGAAAATCCTCCTCCGTCTCGTCGTGGAATCCCGTAAACATGTCGGTGGTGATGGCGCAATCGGGAATCATGCGGCGAATGGCGGCGATGCGCCCCATGTACCACTCCTTATCGTAGTGTCGATTCATCGACTTGAGGATTTTGTCGCTGCCGCTCTGCACCGGCAGGTGGATGTGGTGGGCAATGTTCGGCCGCGAGGCTATGGCGGCGATGATTTCGTCGCTCATGTCGCGCGGATGGCTCGTTGTGAAGCGCACTCGAAGCCCCGGCGCCGCGTCGGCCACCATCTGCAGCAGCTCACCAAAACCCACCTCGCCGGCGCGATAAGAATTGACGTTCTGACCTAACAGAGTCACCTCCTTATATCCCTTTTCGGCCAAGTCGCGGACCTCGGCAAGGATTGACTCCGGTTCGCGCGAGCGTTCGCGTCCGCGGGTGTAAGGCACGATGCAGTAGGTGCAGAAATTGTTGCATCCGCGCATGATGCTGACGAAGCCGCTGACGCGATTCGGGCCCAAGCGGCGCGGGATGATGTCGCGGTAAGTCTCCGTGCGGCTCAGCTCGACGTTGACCGCCGGCTCGCCCTGTTCGGCAGCGGCAATCAGCGCCGGCAGGTCGAGGTAAGAGTCAGGCCCGGCCACGAGGTTAACCCCGTGGCGTTCAATCAGTTCATCCTTCACTCGCTCGGCCATGCAGCCTATGACGCCGATAAGGCGCGGATGCCCCGTCTTACGGCGAAGGGCGTTGAGCGCCTGGAGGCGCGACAGGATTTTCTGCTCCGCATTGTCGCGAATGGAGCACGTATTCAGGAACACGGCGTCAGCGCGGTCAATGGCGTCGGTCTGCTCATACCCGGCCATCTCCATCACGGCGGCCACGACTTCGCTGTCGGCCACGTTCATCTGACATCCGTATGTTTCAATCAAAAGCTGTTTCATACCCCGCAAAGTTACGCATTTTTACCGAAAAAAGCAAGAGGCTCACTTCATTGTCCCCTTGATTGTGGGCGAACGAAGTGAGCCTCTCGGCTTAATATGAGGGATAATTAATCGTCGGCAAGGATGGTGAACTCAGCGCCTGAGGCATAGTCAGCGCCGTTTTGGCTGCTGAGGCCCACGAAGCGCAGATAGCGGGCTTTGACGGGCTCGAAGGTCACTTTCTTCTCCTTTTTGCCCTTTTCGAAGGTGCCGCTGGCCACTTCTTTCCAGTTTTCATTGTCGTTGCTGACTTCTACGCGCCAGTCCTTGATGTCGCCGTTGGGTCCATCCTGACGGGGCAGGTAGGTGAAGCCCTTGATGTTGGTTTCCTTGGCGCAATCGAAGTCTACCCAGTGGGGATAGAGATTGACGGTGACGCCATAAGTGGAGTGCCAGATCGTCGAGGGGTTGCCGTCAACCAACTTGGCGGCTTCTTCGCCCGGTTCGGCGGAAGAGGCGTTGATGACGGTCACGGGGATAGCCTCGATGGCGGGATAGTTAATCACGAAGACCTGCTCCGGGGTGTTGGCATCCCAAGCCACGAGCTTACCGCCCTTGAGCATGTTGAAGGGCTCGGTGTATTGCTGATTGCGGGTGTTGCCGTTGCGGCCGCGCTGAACCTTCATGCCCGTGGGGGTGACGTTATACATGATCTTGGCGTTGGGGTCATCGGAGGTGATGGTGACGTTGCCCACCTTGTCGCGGGTGATGGAGAGCGGGCGCACACCGTTGGCGGCCACCTGGGCCTGCTTCTGCAGGTCGGCACCGGCGGCCACGGGGCGAATCATGAAGCCGAAGGTCTGCGGAGCACTCATGGTGCGATCCTTGGGTAATGCGCGGCCCTGACCGCAAGAGGCACCGCCTAAGCCGGTCACTTTCTTGTCGATGTGGAGGAACGTGCCCTTTGACTGCGGCAGCTGATAGGGGTGAGCCGTGGCGGCCATCTCATTGTCGGTCCAGGGGAGGGCCGAGGCGCTCATCGTGCCGTTGAGGGCCACGAACTGGATGCCGTTGCCGGCAGCGTCGGTCAGGGCGTTCCAGCGCAGCTCTTCGCGGTTGCCCATGTCTTGAGGTTTCGGGAACGGAACGAACTGCTCGGCCACGGTGGATTTGTAGAGGCCAATATTCTGCGAGGTCTTGCGGTCATTATAGTTATTGATGGGGCCGCGACCATAGTAGGTGTAGTTGCTCAGCGCTTCGGGCAGCGTCATGGCATAGCCCAAGCGGGGCAGAATCACGTCGGGATTGTTGGACGAGATGGCTGATTCGAGTTCAATTGAGCCGTCGGGGTAGACGGTCCAGATCTGGTTCGTGGTGAACTTGAAGTCATCGGGGCCGAGTTCGCGGCCGGGAGTGATGGTGTAGACTCCGCTTTCGCCGCCGCCCACGATCTTATAGGCGTTGGGAGACTGAGATTCTACGGTGTAGGACACGATGACGGCGCCATCTTCGCGCACTCGCGTCTGATGGTCAAGCACTTTGTGGTGCAGGTCATTGAGGCCTTGAGCCCACCAGTTGCCGCGGTCCCAAACGTCGTTGTCAACCGGGGCGCGCAGGGCGTTGAGCACGGGGCCGTTGCCCGGGGTGATGATTTCCTGATTGCCATAGGTCAGAGACTGGATTGTGCCGGTCTCATTGTTGAAGGCCACTTCAAAGCCGGGGCCTTTGACCGTGGAGACTTCGTCTTCGTTCTCCACTTTGACGTCGCTCGAGGGTGCTACGGTCAGTGGCTCAAAGGCCTTGGGTGACTTCACGGGAAGCTGAACTTCGGCCTGGACATAGCCGGCCTTGGCCCAGGGTTTGTCTTCATTCAGCAGGAACTGCAGGGTGACGAAGTATTCGCCTTCATCGTCGAGCGAGGCAAAGTCGTAGGGGATGGTCCACACCTGGCTTTCGCGAGGACCAACCGACATGCGCGGGCGGTTGACGTCCTTGCCGTTGGCCACTTCAACGCCGTTGCGGGTCAGCGACCACACGGGCTGCAGGTCGTCCAAGGTGGTGAAATAGTTCTTGTTAAACACTTCCACGGTGCCGACCGCCGGGTCAAGGCTCTTGACGCCAACGTTCTGGTGTACGCGCTTAACTTCGTGATACTGAGGCTTGGGCGTCAGGTCCGGGAACATGATGCCGTTCATGCAGAACATGCCGTCGTTAGGCTGGTCGCCAAAGTCGCCGCCATAGGCCATGTATTTGGTGCCGTCGGGCGTGTAGTTCCAAATGGCCTGGTCTACCCAGTCCCAAATGGCGCCGCCCATCAGGAAGTTAGTGGATTCAATAGCGTCCCAATAGTCAATGAAGTTGCCGAGGGCGTTACCCATGGAGTGGGCATATTCGCTGATGTGGAAGGGATACTTGATTTTCATCTTGCCGGTCACGGCGTCCTGCACCCAAGGAATTGAGGGATACTGGTTTGAGCCCATGTCGACGATGTTGTTGTTGCGCTCGTACTGCACGGGGCGAGAGGGGTCGAAAGCCTTGATGGCGTTGTAGGCCGTCACGAAGTTCTTGCCGGGGCCGGCCTCGTTGCCAAGACTCCAGATCACGATGGAGGGATGGTTGACATGCGCGCGAACCATCTCCATGTCGCGGGCCACGTGGGCGTTCTCCCATTCGGGGACGTGGCTCAGCGAGGCGTCGCCGTAGTGGTATTCATGGCTCTCGAGGTTGGCTTCGTCTTCCAAGTAGATACCATATTTATTGCAGACTTCATACCAGTAGGGGTCGTCGTTATAGTGGGAGTTGCGCACGTGGTTGATGTTGCCCATCTTCATCAGCATCGCTTCCTTCTCCATCTGCTCGCGGGTGATGGTGTGGCCCGTGTTGAGGTTGTTTTCGTGGCGGTTCACGCCTTTGAGCTTCACGGGGCGATTGTTGACGTAGAAATAGCGTCCTTCCAAGCCGAATTCATCGTCTTCGGCCTTGGTGTCGCGAATCTCCACTTGGCGCACGCCGAAGTAGGTGCTGACCGTCTCAATGGCTTTGCCTTTCTTGTCCTTGAGCTGAGCCACGAGGACGTAGCGATTCGGGGCCTCGGCGCTCCAGAGGTTGGCATTTTCAAGGGTGAGGGTGGTGGTCAGATCCTGAATTTTGCCGGCGGCAACGGTGATTACCGGCGCGGTATTCACCTCCTTGACCATGGCGCCGGTGGCGTTGCCATAGAGCTCCACGGGGTAGATCTGATAGTCAATCTGAGCGTTCTTGACGTCCTTCTTCGCAAAATTGCGAACCAGGGCATCAATGGTGATGTCGGCAGTCACCGGGCCCACGGGGTTGGCATCGGCGGGGATGGTGGTGTGCACTACCAAGTCGTTGATTTCCAGCGTGGGAACTGACGTCAGATAGGTTGAGCGGATAATGCCCGGGAGACGGAACATATCCTGCGCCTCAAGCATGCCGGCGTCGCTGTAGCGGTAAACCTCCAAGGCTACGGAGTTTTCGCCCTTGGGGTTCAGATATTTGGTGATGTTAAAGGAGGCGGTGTTGCGCGAGTTCTTGCTGAAACCCACGTATTTGCCGTTGATCCAGAGGTAGAAGAACGAGTCTACGCCGTCGAAGTTAATAAACACTTCGCGGCCCTTCCAATCGGCCGGAACTGTAAACGTGCGGCGATAGGAGCCCACTTCGTTGCGGTCGGTGTAGGTGGTGTAATGTTCCGGGGGAGTGCGCATCACGCCGCCGCGCCAGTCGTCGGGCACGCGGTGAGTCACGAACGGCACTAACTGATTGACGTAGATGGGTTTACCATATTTCAGCGTGCCATCTTTCTGAATGCCCTGCACGTTCCAGCAGCCGGGCACGG
>CAZLMV010000157.1:0-5130 GCA_964560625.1 uncultured Bacteroides sp.
TGGGGGTTAGAAGTTGTAGTAGAAGCCGAAGGAGAGGGCGTTGGAGAAGTCGAAGCCGAAGCCTTTTTCGAAGCCGCCTACTTCTGCGGCGTCGTTGCAGCCTTTGTAGCCGAGGAAGCCGAGGTGGGCCACGACGCTGACGTTTTTGTGGACGTTGAGGGCTACGCCGGGTTTGAAGCCGATGCCGAAGACGGCAGAGGTTTTGCCTTTGACGTTGTCGCCGTTGGTTGAGCCGAGGGCGAAGTCAACGCCGCCGTCGCAGAAGAGTTGCACCATGCCGGCGCGGTAGAAGGTGTAGCGGGCGTAGGGGTTGAGGATGAAGCTGTTGTTGTGGATGTCGCTGTTGCCCAGGTACTGGTAGCCGATCTGGGTGCCGAAGGTCCAGTGTTCGTTGAAGTTGTAGCCAACTTCGGGGAGGATGGCTGCGGAGGTGTAGTCCTTGCTTTGGTTGTGCCAAACGCCGATGTTGCCGCCGACGTAAACTTTTGAAAGGTCGAGGTCTTCAGCGGATGCGCCGAGGCCTACGAGGGCAGCGGCTGCGAGTACGAGTAATTTTTTCATACGTTTTTTGAATTTTGGGTATTGATTAGTAGAGTTGTATCGTTTTCGGGGGCAAAATTAATTGAAATTTTTGGTCTAACCAAAAAAATAACAAGTTTTTTTGCGAAAAGGTTTATTTTACGGGTTCCATGTGGATTCCGATGTGGGTTTCGGGGCCGTATTTTTCGCGGAGTCGGCGTTCGACTTCGGAGGCTATTTCGTGGGCTTGGGTTAGGGTTTGGTCTCCGTCCATTTTGAGGTGGACTTCGATGGCGATGTTGTTGCCGATGCGGCGGGTTCGGAGGTGGTGGAGGCCGCGGACTCCGGGGGTGTCGTACATGATATTTTCAATGTCGACCACAGTGGGGGTGGGGAGGGAGCGTTCGAGGAGTTCGTCGATGGCGGGTTTGATGATGTCGGCGCCTACTTTGATGATGAATGCGCTGATGACGATGGCGGCAATGGGGTCGAGGATGCGCCAGCGTTCGCCGAGGAACATGGCGCCGCCGATGCCGATGATGGTGCCTAAGGAGGAGATGGCGTCGGAGCGGTGATGCCAGGCGTTGGCTTCGAGGGCTTTGGATTGGAGGGAGCGGCCGGCGCGCACGGAGTATTGGTAGAGGCCTTCTTTGGCTAAGACGGAGGCGGCGGCGATGATCAGGGCGATCCATTCGGGGCGGGGGAGGATTTCGCCGTTGATGGCGTGGGCAATGAGCACGGCGTTGTCGACCATCATGCCGGTTCCGACGGCCCAGAGGATAATGCCGATGACGATGGTGGCGAGGGTTTCGTATTTTCCGTGGCCGTAGTCGTGGGTGTCGTCTTGGGGTTTGCCGGCAATTTTGACGAAGACAATGACGATGATGTCCGTAAGGAAGTCAGAGAGGGAGTGGACGGCGTCGGCCACGAGGGCGGTGCTTCGGCCGAGGGTGCCGCCGATGAATTTGGCAATGACAAGGAGGAGGTTCACTGCGCTGCCAATGAGGGTGATGCGGTAGATTTCTTTTTGGCGGCGTGCGGGGGTTATTTCTTCCATGCTTTTCCGGTGTTAAAGGCGTTGTCGTAGAGTTGCTGCTTGAGGCGCGCGTCGATTTGGGTTTTGCGGGCGGCTTCGAGGCGGCTTCGGATTTCGGGTTCGGCGGCGCTCAGGGGCATGGATGCGCCTGCGGGGAGGAAGTCGCTGACTGACAGCAGATAGACCATCTCTTCGTCTTGTGCTTCGAATTTCTGACCTTTGGCGCTGACCGCAGGGGCCGGCGCGGGAAAGCGCCCGGTGATGGCCGAGAGGGGGACCCAGCGGTCGCGGAAGTATTCGTAGTTGACGGCTTCGGTAAGTCCCACTTTTTCAAGCTTTTCGATGTCGTCTTCCTTGGTTGATGAGTACCAGCGGCGCACTCCCTGGAGCTGGGGCGACGTCGCGGAAATGGCAATGAAGATGCCGCGCACCATGGGCTCTTTGAGACGCATTTCGCCGCCATAGTTGGCATAGTATTCCTCGATTTGGGGGCGGGTGACGGCCAATGAGGTGTCTTGCGCCAATTTTAGCCGGCGATATTCGTCGATGATGAGGTTGCGGCGATATTCTTCGGTCAGGCGGTCAATTTCGTCGAGGTTGACGATGTTTTTCTCGGCCACTTCGCCCAAGAGTTCGTTGATGATCCATTGGTCGACGAACTCGGCGGCCATGCGCACGGAGTCTTCCGCCGGGAGGCCTAAGGGGATGGCGGCGGCGACTTCCTCGGCGGTGAGCACTTTGCTGCCCACTCCGGCTATGCCCTCGGCATTTTCCTTGGGTCCACCGCAGGAGGTGAGCGCGGCCGCACTCAGGAGCAGCAAGCTGCTCACCGGGGCGACCGCGCGCTTAAGGGTATGTTTGATTCGGTTCATTTCACTTTTTTGAGAACCTTATCATTGACTTTTACGGGGTATTTCTTGCGCAACTCGCTGACCCACTGGCGCTCATTGGCCTGGTTGAAGTCTTCGGTGACACGTCCGCGCACGTCGGCCACTTCTTCCGGGGCGTCAATCATATGGCCTAAGTAAGTGGTGAAATAGCGCATCATCACTGAGTTATGGAACTTCGGCTCCGTGCCGCCAAAGGCCACGTAGTCAACCACTTGATTGTTCTTTTCGGGGAGCACCACGCGCTCAATGCGGATATACTTGGGGAAGCGCTCCTTCAGGGCGGTGCCTACGTTGGCCGGCTCGGGGCGGGTTTCTTCTAAGAACTTGTTAACTTCCTGAATCAGAGAGTCAGAGGTGGCATAGATGATGTAGCCCTTCCAGTGGGGGCGGTCATACTTGTAGTCGTCGCGATGGGCCATGAAATAGGCGTCGAGGGCGGCGGGGTCCTCGGTGGGGCGCTGCCAGATGTGTTTGTCGCTCACGGCGTAAACCATCAGGCCTTCGCGATATTCGCGGTCCACATTGCGGAACTCCGGATATTTCTCGCCGAGGCGGTTGCTCTCATAAGCGAGGACCACGGAGTTGAGGCGCTTGCCAAGGATTTCGTCAAGGGCCAAGACCTGAGCGTCTTTATCAATACGGGGATTGACCGTGGGGGGCACGGGCGTGAAGAAGTCGGCGATGGTCACTACGGAGTCTTCCACCTGGAAGAGGGGAGTGGTGTCACCCTTGAGCATCTCGGTGGTTACCTGATAGCCGGAGTCGGCCACGGCGGCGAGGAGCTTCTTGCGGCCTTCGTCAATGATGCGGTTTTTATACTGCTTTTTCAGCTGCTCGGCGCGGGCGGTGCGGGGGAGCTGGGCGCGATCGTCGCGGGCCACCTGGGCCTTGATTTTCTCCATCACTTCGGCCTTTTCGGGCATGCGGGAGCCAAGTTTTTTGATGATGTGCCATCCGAACTGGGTCTGCACGGGAGCGGAAATCTCGCCGTCGGCCAAGGCGAAGGCAGCTTTTTCAAATTCGGGGACCATGCGTCCTTGACCAAACCAGCCGAGGTCGCCGCCCTGGGGTGCGGAGCCGCAGGTGCTGTTGGCGCGGGCAATGTCGGCAAAGTCAGCGCCGGCGGTCACGAGGACGTAGAGCGAATCAGCGGCCTCCTTGGTGGGCACCAAGATGTGGGAGGCATGGATTTCGCCCGTGGCGGGGCGGCGGTCAAGGACCTTCACAAGGTGGTAGCCATAAGGAGTGGTGATGACTTCAGAGACCTGACCCACAGGGGTTTCCCATGCGCCGTTTTCCCAAGCGGTGGGGTAGACGCCGGCGCGCACCCAGCCGTAATGGCCGCCGTTGCGCTTAAATGAGGGGTCGTTGGTGAATTGTGCGGCCAACTCGATGAAGTCGGCGCCATTGACCAAGGCCTGATGAATCGAGTCGATGCGTTCGCGTTCGGCGAGGGAAACCATCATGTGGTCCACGTTGATTTCCTCAAGGGTGTGGGCATACGCGCGGTCATAGACGGCCTGCATGACGGTGGTGTCCTGCAGATAAGGCTGGGCCAATTCGCGGCGATAGCTCAGGTATTCCTTGCGGAAATCGGCGGTGGTGTCGAGGCCTTCCTTGTGGGCCTCAACCACTTTGAGTTTATAGTCAATGAAGCGGTCCAGGAACTGGTCCAAGGTTTCCTCTTCGATTTGCTGGCCGGCATTTTTATGGCGCAGATATTCAAATTCGCTGAGGGTCACGGGCTGGCCGTCGACGGTCATGACCACGGGGTCCTTGGGTTTGGCCCAAAGAGCCGCGCCGAGGGCGAGCACCGCAAGGGGGAGAATAATCTTTTTCATTGGAGTCAAATAGGTGAGTCAGAATTGATTACTGATGAGAGGCGGAATAGTTGGGAGCTTCCGAGGTGATGGCCACGTCGTGGGGGTGGCTTTCGGCAACTCCGGCGTTGGTGATGCGGGTAAATTTGGCCGAGTGGAGGGCTTCGATGTCTTTGGCACCGCAATAGCCCATGCCGCTGCGGAGGCCGCCAAGCATCTGATAGACAACCTCATAGAGCGAACCCTTGTAAGGAACACGGGCGGCGATGCCTTCGGGCACGAGCTTCTTGGCGTCGGTCACGTTGCCCTGGAAATAGCGGTCCTTAGAGCCCTTTTCCATGGCCTCGAGTGAGCCCATGCCGCGATAAGCCTTGTATTTACGGCCATTATATATTATGGTGTCGCCGGGGGTTTCGTCGACGCCGGCAAGCATGCCGCCGAGCATCACGGAGTAAGCGCCGGCAGCAAGAGCCTTGACAATGTCGCCGCTATAACGGATGCCGCCGTCGGCAATCAGGGGCACTCCGGTGCCTTCCAAGGCCTTGGCCACGTCGTAGACGGCTGAAAGCTGGGGCACACCGACGCCTGCAATCACGCGGGTGGTGCAGATGGAGCCCGGGCCGATGCCCACTTTGACGCCGTCGGCGCCATGCTCCACGAGGAATTTCGCGGCCTCGCCCGTGGCGATGTTGCCCACCACGACGTCAATCTCCGGGTATTGCTTCTTGACCTGCTCCAAGACGTTGACCACGCCTTTACTGTGGCCATGGGCCGTGTCGATGACGATGGCGTCAACTCCGGCCTCAACCAAGGCCTTTACGCGATCTAAGGAGTCAGCGGTGACGCCAACACCGGCGGCCACGCG
>CAZLMV010000158.1:0-5025 GCA_964560625.1 uncultured Bacteroides sp.
GTTAAACACCGGCGTCAGCCGGTATTAGCGGATGAATTGGCCGGTGTGGGAGAAGTGGAGGTCGCGGCCGGTGGAGAGTTCTACTTCGATGCCGCGGCGGTCACGTTCGATGCCGGTGATTGTGGCGTTGGCGTAATTTTTAGCTACATAGTCGCGAATCGGGGCGAGGATCAGGCCTTCGGGGACTGCTTCGGCGCGTTCGGTGTCGACGTCTTTCCAGTCGCCATAGCGGTCAAAGGAGATTTCGGTGCCGTTAACCAAGGTTACTTCATATTCGGAGATATCGCCGAGGGTGCGTTCAATCTTGATTTTGCTCACCTCGGAAGAGAAATTGTCGGTCAGTACGGTTTTGGCTGCTTCGGGGAGAACGGATGAATCTTTGGCATATTCATCGCGGGCGGCAGCGCCTAAGGAAACGCCGGCAATCAGAGCCAGGCTGAGAATCATTTTCTTCATAATAAACTGCTTTTGTGTGTTTTCTAATAGTCTTGTTTCATAAATAAAACGCAGCCGGCTCGAAAAAAGTTCAATTACCGGCCGGGGACCGGTGTTTAAGGTTTAAGGTTTAAAGTTTAAGGTGGTTTCCGGTTTCGCCGGAGGTGGGTGGGCTCCCCGGTTATAAAGGCGGCGACCCTTTTTTGGAGGGTCGCCGCGGGGAATGCTTTGAGTGTATGTGGGGGGATTATTTGAGGCGGATTTTTTTGCCGACGGTGAGGCGGGAGGTTGTTTTGAGGCCGTTGAGGCGGCAGATGTTGCTGACGGTGGTTGAGTGGTGGGCAGCGATGCGGCTGAGGGTGTCGCCGCGACGAATGGTGTACCACTTGGCGCCGCCGGCGGAGGTTGATGCCTTAGCCTTTGCGGGTGCGGCGTTCATCTGGGCATACTGTGCCTGGTCAGGGGTGTAGTCGCGCGCGTTCATGTAGGTCGTCTTGGTGAACGTATACGAGTCGGTGTGAGTCGTATGGTTCGCGAAGTCGAAGATCGCGGCGGGGTTGATGGCATAGCCCATGTAGCGGGTTTCGAAGTGGAGGTGGGGGCCGGTGGAGTGGCCGGTGTTGCCGCCGAGGGCAATGGGGTCGCCTGCCTTGACGTAGTCATTGGGCTGGACGAGGAATTTGGAGAGGTGGCCGTAGACGGTTTCCATCTCGTTGGTGTGGCGGATCACGACGTAGAGGCCGTAGCCTTTGCGGCGACCTTCGTTGCGCACAATGCGGACTTTGCCGTCAAATGCGGCGTAGATGGTGTCGCCGATCTGGACCTTGAGGTCGATGCCTTTGTGCATGCGGCGGAAGCGCTTGCGGTAGCCGTAGGGGGAGGTTACGTAGGTGGGAGCCGTCGGCATATGGAACTTGCTGACGTCGAGCGTAGCCATGTCGGGCACGGCCATTCCGCCATAGCAGTTGACGGCCTGGGAGCCCCAGCCCTGTTCGTAAACGTCGATTTCGGGTTCTTCTTCTTCGGGGAAAAGTTTGTCGAGGAAAGCTTCGGTGTCCTGGACCTTGATTTGGTTGCCGATGTTGAGCTGACCGGCAATGAGGTCAGAGTGTTCGGCATTGTGGGCAGCGGGGGGAACGACAACGTCTGCGGCCTTAGCGGCGAAGACGAGGCCTGCGGTGGCCATTGCGGTGAGGAAAACGTTTTTGAGATTATATTTCATTATATGTTGTTCCTTTCTTGGTTTTGAATTGACTGGTTTATTGTGGGAGAGAGGGGGTTTCGCCAAATTTTAGAGGAGCTCGGCGGGCTCGTAGGTGTAGGAGAGAGAGCGGGGTTCGTAGTGGAGAATTTCTTCGGGTTTGAAGAAACGGCGGAGTTCAATGGCGGCGTTTTCGAGGGAGTCAGAGGCATGGATGATGTTCTCTTGTCCGCTCATGGAGAAGTCGCCGCGGATGGTTCCGGGGAGGGCTTTGCGTCCGTTGGTGGCGCCGGTCATGGTGCGGACCACTTCGACGGCATCCTTGCCCCAGAGCGCCATGACGATGACCGGGGAGGCCTTCATGGACTTCACGAGATCCGGGAAGAAGGGGCGGTCAGCGAGGTGGGCATAGTGTTCGTGAAGAATCTCGTCAGAGAGGTTCATCATCTTCATGCCGTGAATGACCAGACCTTTTTGCTGGAATCGGGTGATTATTTGGCCGACATATCCGTGGAGGACAGCCGAGGGCTTGAGGATTACGAGAGTGGTTTCCATGTCAAAAGTTTGGGGTTGTTTATTTTTATTACGTGCAAATTTACAAAAAAATTGCGTAACGGCCAACCTTTTTGGGGTTAAAAAACCTAAAAAACGGCAAAACCTGCACACTTGACGGGGTCAGTGTGCAGGTTTTGGATAGTAATTTGTAGTCCAATTATTCAGCTACTTCAGCCACAACTTCTACGGGGATAACCACGGCAACTTCCTTGTGGAAGCGGATGGTAGCGTTGTAGTTGCCCACTTCTTTGATGGTGGTGTTGAGGGTGATGAGCTTGCGGTCCACTTCGTGGCCGAGCTTAGCGAGGGCTTCGGCAACGGAGGCGGCATTTACGGCGCCGTAGATGGTGCCGGTTTCGGCGGTCTTGGCGGCGATTGAGAGCTTAACGTCGGCCAGGGCGGCAGCGGCGGCTTCAGCTTCGGCCTTGATTTGAGCGAGCTTGTGGGCGCGCTGGCGCTGATTTTCGGCGAGAACCTTGAGGGCGCTTTCGGTGGCGATCACGGCTTTCTGCTGGGGAATCAGGTAGTTGCGGCCATAGCCGGCTTTTACTTCTACTACGTCGTCCTTGTATCCCAGATTGGGGACATCTTGAATAAGAATCAGTTTCATAGTCTATATTGTCTCCGTTTTTGGGTTATTTCATCAGGTCGGTTACATAGGGAAGAAGGGCAAGGTGGCGAGCACGCTTAACAGCCTGAGCCACGCGACGCTGGAACTTCAGCGAGGTGCCGGTGATACGACGGGGAAGGAGTTTGCCCTGTTCGTTGAGGAACTTCTTGAGGAACTCGGGATCCTTATAGTCGATATACTTGATGCCGCTGCGCTTGAAACGGCAATATTTCTTCTTGTTCTTGTCTACTGACAGGGGGGTCAGATAGCGGATTTCTGAATTTTGTGCCATTGTCTTAATGCGGGATTATTCGGCAGCAGCGGCCGGTTGAACTTCAGTTGCGGGAGCTTCAGCGGCGGCCGATTTGCGGGCGCGACGCTTGTCAGCATATTCCTTGGCATACTTGTCAAGGCGGAAAGTCAGGAAGCGGAGCACGCGTTCGTCGCGACGATAGGCGGTTTCGAGCTTCTTGATTACTTCGGGGTTGGCGTCGAATTCAACCAAGGTGTAGTAGCCGGTTGACTTCTTCTCGATGGGATAAGCGAGCTTACGCAGACCCCAGTTTTCTTCGTTCACGATAGCTGCGCCATTGTCGGTCAGCACCTTAGTGAACTTTTCTACCGCTTCCTTTGCCTGCTGGTCAGACAAAACGGGAGTCAGAATGAAAACGGTTTCGTAGTTGTTCATCTTTTGTTGAGGTGAATAAAATTGATTATAAATTGGTTTGTTTTGCTTCGTAAAGCGACCGCAAAGTTACGAAATTTTTCCGGACTGTGCAAGTTTTTTCGCCTTAAATTCTGATTTTTTTGTTGTTACGGATCAAGAGCTGACCTTTTCGGGGGGTGAGCACGGGGATTCCGCGGAAGTCGTAGAATCGCGCGGCGCCCTCGGCCTCGGAGGCCTCCAAGGCTTGGATTTGGCTCTGGTCGAGGCTGAAATAGTCTTCATATTCGGCGCGGAAGGCGGGGACCATCTCGCCGCTCTCTTCGTCGAAGACTTGGAGGGTCCAGCACGTCGGGTAGCCATGCTCGGGGTCATATTCCACCTCGCCGACAGTGCGGGCCACGACTTCCACAGTCTCGCCGTTGTCATAAAGCTCTTCCTCCAAGAGAATCAGGCCGTTAGGGTCGTATTCATAGGTGTAGATATGCTTTTCGGCGCCGATCATTTGGCCGTCTTCCACGTAGCCCATGGTTGCGACGATGTGGCAGCTGCCGTTGGCATCGAGTGGCGTGTATTCGGTCACTTCATCCAAGTCGAGGTCCACGTCGGAGTCGAACTGCACGCGGTGGGCCACCCAGCTGCCGTCGTCGCCGTAGGTGGCCGAGATGCGATATTCCTCGCCGCCGATGGTCGCCACGGCCGAGGCGATGCGGTTGGCCCCGTCAAAGAGATTGTCGAGGTTAACTACCTGGCCGTCAAAGCTCTCCCACACGATTTGGCGATAACACGGGCCGGGCTTCCAGTAATATTCCTGCTTGAGATAGTCATAATCCAAGTCCTCGGTGAGCAGCTCGGTGGGTTGGGCGTCTGACTCCTTATTATATATAACGTTGAAATGGTGGGTGGGGTCATAGATACCCTGGAAATAGACCGCGCGGACCATTTGGGTTACGTCGCCGGCGTCGTTGCGCGTGATGGTTTGCTGATAGCAGTTGGAGGGTTGCCAGGTGTTGCTGACGAGGACTTTCTGGTCATTGTCGGTGATGAAATTGGTCAGGATATGGTCGTAGGTGCGCGTGAGTTTCTGCGTATCCTTGAAGGGCCCGGCGGGGGAGTTGGCCACGGAAGTGACGCGATAATTCATCTTGCCGTTGGAGTTATAGCGAAACGACTGGCGGGAGACACCGCCCTCCATGTCTACCACGGTTTGGAGCGAGAGGAGCCCTTCGCGGTTGTAACTTTGAGTGTAGACTTCGCTCAGCTCCCAGTCGGAGCCGCTCCAGCCATAAGCGCGCTGGGTCTTTGCCAGCCATGTTTCTTGCGCCGCGGCAGAAAGCCCCACGAGCCCCGCCGCCAAAAAGATCAATACTTTCTTCATCATAAACAAAAATTACCCCGCAAAATTAGCAAAAATTTTGCGAAACGCAAAATTTACCGGCCGAGGCCGGTGTTTAAAGTTTAAGGTTTAAGGTGTTTTCCGGCTTCGCCGCCCGCTTTATAACTCTTATAAGACTTATAAATCTTATAAAACTTATATTCTCCACCTTAAACCTTAAACCT
>CAZLMV010000159.1:0-5000 GCA_964560625.1 uncultured Bacteroides sp.
TACGGGCATCGTCGATCAACACCGAGTCAACCTCGTCGACAATGGCGTAGTAGTGCTTGCGCTGCACCATGTCGTCGGGGCTCATGGCCATGTTGTCGCGCAGGTAGTCAAAGCCGAACTCATTGTTGGTGCCGAAGGTGATGTCGCAGTTGTAGGCGGCGCGGCGTTCGGGGGTGTTGGGCTGATGCTTGTCGATGCAGTCAACCGTCTGACCATGAAACATATAGAGCGGGCCCATCCATTCGGAGTCACGCTTGGAGAGGTAGTCGTTGACGGTCACGACGTGGACGCCGCGGCCCGAGAGCGAGCGCAGGAACACCGGCAGCGTGGCCACGAGGGTTTTACCTTCACCGGTGGCCATTTCGGCGATTTTGCCCTGGTGGAGCACGATGCCGCCAATGAGCTGCACGTCGTAGTGGACCATGTCCCAGGTCATTTCGTTGCCGCCGGCGTGCCATTTGTTGTTGTAAATGGCTTTGCCTTCGGGAGTTATGGTTACGAATTCGCGTCCTTGGGCGGCAAATTCGCGGTCGCGGTCAGTGGCGGTGACTTCCACGGGGCCTTTGGCGAAGCGGGCGGCGGTTTCGCGCATGGTTGCGAACACCACGGGCAGATGCTCGTTGAGTTTATCCTCGATGACGTCGAGAATCTGCTTTTCGTGGGCGTCTACTTCGTCCCAGAGGGGCTGGCGCTCGTCGAAAGGCATGGTTTCGATTTTGGCGCGGAGCTCGGTGATGGCCTCTTCGTGAGGGCCCACCACGGAGTGGATGTCGGCGCGGACATTGTCAATGTTGGCGCGCAGCTGGTCAGGGGTTTTCGCCTCCATTTCCGGGCGGAGGGCGTTTATTTTGTCGACAATAGGCTGAATCTCACGCAAGTCGCGCTGCGATTTATTGCCGAAGAGCTTACTTAAAAATGAGGTAAGTGACATATATGGATGGGTTTAGTTTATGGTTTATGATTTATGGGGCGGGTATTATAATTCTTATAATTCTTATAATTCTTATAAAAAGCCCTATTTTATATTTTGTATTTTGTACTTTTAATTTACTTTGTATTTTGTATTTTGTACTTTATATTTATAGGCGCTTCCGAGGCGGCATTGGGCGAGCGGATGCGGAGCACTCGGGCCACTGTCGGGGCGATGCGGCGGGCGTCGACGGGCGTGGAGATGCGGGCCGACTCGAGCATTGCCGGGGCGTAGAGGATGACCGGAGCCGTAGAGTGGGCGTATCTAACCACCTGTTTGTGAGGTGGATTGACCGTGTCGTCGCTCAGGGTCCAGCCGGGGATTACGCGCACATAGACGTCGGCGGCGTTGGCCACCACCGTGTTGCGCCGCAGGGCCTCCGAGGAGCGCCCTTCAAGTATATCGTCGAGGGTGAACGCGTCGGCCACTCCGCTCATGCGGGTCAGGAACTTCGCGGCTTCGGTGCGCACCTCTTCGGGGTCAAGTTTCTTTTCGCCTATCAGCTTGTGGTTCAGGTAGAAAGCACCATTATTGTAGGCGGTAACCCAATCGCCGTTGCCCAACTTTGCGATGAGATACATGTTGAGGAGCGAGAGGGCTTTTTTGGCGGAAAATTCGCCGCCGGGGAGGCCCCATTGGGGGTCGTCGGGCTCCTTGGCGGGCTCGGCGGGCGTGCCTCCTAAGATCACCAAGGTGGTCTCGCCGTCGGCGGCCTTGAGCAGGCGCGCAATCTGGCGGTCGAGCTTCAGGTAGGCGTCCATCGTCTCTAAGCGGGCGCCTAAGTCAGTGCTTTCGGGGTAGGGACTCAGCACGTAAGCAACTGAAAGCATGTCCATTGCGTCGCGCTGGCCCAACTTCATGTCGCGCAGATAGTCTATGGCCAAGTCGGTGACTTCGGCGTTGACCGGCGGCGCGGCTTTGAAGAGCTTATATTTGTCGGCGCCGAAGCCGCCAAAGGTGTGGCGGAAGGGATAGTGCCGCTTGTGGGCGGGCAGCGCCGGATATTGATCCATGGGGAGCGACGGGGCCCAGAGCACGGTGTCGATGCGGGCGGAGAGGGGGCGCGTGTAGTTGCGCGCGCTGATGGCCGAGGGGACGTCGCGATAGTGGGTCGTGGTGGCCCACTGGCCGTTGGCGGAGTTGATCCAAAAGGCGGAGTTGCCCGTGTGGCCGCTCATCAGGATTGCGCGCGAGGCATCGGGGGCAATGGCGTGGGAATAGGCCGCGCCGCCGCCGTCAATGCGGATTTCGTCGCTCAGAGTGGTGACTTTCAGGGGCGCGGGCGAGAGGGTCTCGTCCGTGTAATTGCCTATCTTAGAGGGGTCAAGGAGCGAGGATTGGAGGATTTTGCGCTCGGTGGAGTAGACGTCGGCCGTGGCAATGCCGCTAACCGATGGCGCCGCGCCCGTGTAGAGCATGCAGACGGCGCCGGCGGCGTCCACTCCCGGGCCGAATTCCACCTCTTCGATGGTCACTCCGTCGCGCAGCAGGCGGTTGAATCCGTCGGGCCCGAATTGCCCGGCCAAGAGCTCCAAGTAGTCATTGCGCAGGCCGTCAACCATGATGCTCAGCACCAACTGCGGGCGCTGAGGAATGGTCGCATCGACCCCGGCCGAGACTCTCACGGGGAGCGCCGTCAGCAAGGTGGCAATGAGCGCAAGGGCGGGTGCGCTGATTATCTGCGACTTATTCTTGGCCATCTGTAGATCTTATCGCCGTAAATTTTATGGAGGTTCGCAACCGTGCGCGCCAAGTCTGCCAAAATCATGGGGATCACGGCCCCGTTGATGTGGCGTCCCATCGGCAAGAGCACGAGTGAGAACACTATTAGAAGTGCAAAGTTAGTAAAAAAATACCAAACTTTCAGCTTTTTTGCGGATTTTAACCAAGGAATTATTGCGCCGAGCAGGCAGAGGGGGTTGATCCAGAGCAGAAGAATGTTGGGCGACGTGGCTTCATGAGAGGATATGAACACTAAGAAGCAGAGCACGCAGCCAAGCAGGCCGTAGACGCCAAACAGCAGTGAATCAAACACTTTGCCCGCTGTCCCGCGCAGCACCAAGGCGAGGATGAGGAGCAGCCAGCAGAGGGCTGAGGGGGTCAGCAGCCAGGGCGTGGGTTGGGTCCGGACGGTTTGTTCGCCATGGGTCGCTTTGGGGCCGATGTGGGGGTTGCCATCCAATTCATCCATCAACCGAACGGGGGCAAAAACAGCCTCGCGGCGGCCGATGGGCCGGTCAATGCCGCAGCCCAAGGCAAGGTCTATGCCGAACTGATACCACGGGTAATTGCGGTGATAATCAGTCATTTCGCGGCGAAAAGTGGTCTCCTCGCCGCCCGGGGCTATGAGCTGCTCGCCCAAGGCCTCCTCAAGCAACAGCAGGGGGCGCGTGGCGCAGTTGTCTTTCACGTAATTATAGCGGTAGACGCGATTTTCCGGCTTGAGATTTTCCTCCAAGAGGGCGAGCAGACGCACGGTTTGGAGCGAGTCGAGGCGCACCTCCTGCTCCACCACTTGCCGGCCCTGAGCGGCATAATCGCTGAAGAAGAATTCCGTGGGGTAAGCCGCACAGAGATAGTCAGTTTCGCCCTTACAAAAGCGATAGACGAACCCCGGGGAGTTGAAATCAAACACGCCCCAGTTGACCACATAATCCATTCCGGGAGCCTGCACGCGCAGCCCCGTGTGGCCCTCGAGCTCATAGATCTCCTGCCCGGGCAACGCCGTCAGCAACGAAATGCGAGGCACCTCCGCCCCACAAACCGCCGCCACCAGCATCAAAACAAAAAACACACTCTTCTTCATACCCGCAAAGATACAATAAAAAATACAAAGTACAAAATAAAGAATAGCTAAGGTAGCTATTTTAGCTACCTTAGCTATTCTGAAAGGAAGGATGGGGGGGAGATTAGTGGATGAGGTTTTGGCCGGTCATTTCGGAGGGTTGGGGGAGGCCCATGATGTGGAGGATGGTGGGGGCTACGTCGGCGAGTTTGCCGTCAGAGACTTTGGCGTCTTTGTTGGGGGTGACGTAGATGCAGGGGACGGGGTTGAGGGAGTGGGCGGTGTTGGGGGTTCCGTCGGGGTTGATGGCGTTGTCGGCGTTGCCGTGGTCGGCGATGATGATTGCTTCGTAGCCGGCTTCTTTGGCGGCTTCGATGGTTGCCATGAGGCATTCGTCGACGGCGACGACGGCTTTTTCAATTGCGGAGTAGACGCCGGTGTGGCCAACCATGTCGCCGTTGGCGTAGTTTACGACGATGAAGTCGAATTTCTGGGAGCGGATGGCGTCGGTGAGTTTGTCGCAGACTTGGTAGGCGCTCATTTCGGGTTGGAGGTCGTAGGTGGCGACTTTGGGGGAGGCTACGAGGATGCGTTCTTCGCCTTCGTAGGGGGCTTCGCGGCCGCCGTTGAAGAAGAAGGTTACGTGGGCGTATTTTTCGGTTTCGGCGATGTGGAGTTGGTGTTTGCCGAGTTTGGAGAGGTATTCGCCGAGGGTGTTGTTGACGTTTTCTTTGTCGAAGAGGATGTGTACGCCTTGGAATGAGGCGTCGTAGGGGGTCATGCAGTAGTATTGGAGTCCGGGAATGGTGTGCATTCCTTCGTCGGGCATGTCGTGTTGGGTGAGGACGGTGGTGATTTCTTTTGCGCGGTCGTTGCGGTAGTTGAAGAAGATGACGACGTCGTTGTCTTTGATTCGGCCGTCGACGTTGGCGTTTTTGATGGGTTTGATGAATTCGTCGGTGATACCTTCGTCGTAGCTTTGTTGCATGGCGGCGGGGAGGTCAGTTGCCGGGGTACCTTCGCCATTGACGAGGAGGTCGTAGGCTACTTTGACGCGTTCCCAGCGTTTGTCGCGGTCCATGGCGTAGTATCGGCCGACGATGTCGGAGATGACGCCGGCGGATTGGGCGCAGTGGGCTTGGAGTTGTTCGATGAATCCTTTGCCGGATTTGGGGTCGGTGTCTCGTCCGTCCATGAAGCAGTGGATGTAGACTTTGTCGAGGCCGTAGTGTTTGGCGATGTCGC
>CAZLMV010000160.1:0-1068 GCA_964560625.1 uncultured Bacteroides sp.
CTCCTCTTTCAAGAATGAAAATCTTGCGTCCTAACCGATAGACGAATGGGCCAAGAGGCTCAAATGCGAGTGCAAAGTTACGTAGTTTTTTTGAGATATGCAAATTTTTTTGATATTTTTTGCAAAAATGCTGAAATTTGACCCTTGCGCAGGCTCATTTCATTCGCCCACAATATAGGCAGAGCCCGCGGTGCGGGCTCTGCATGGGGGGAATTAGAACATCCAGGCGGCGGAGATGGTCCAGCCGTTGGTGTTGCCTTTGACGGGTTTGTCGGAGGAGAGGCCGGTGTCGTGGACCATGTTGATATATTTGATGGAGTTGTTCATGCCGAGGGTGTAGGTGGCGCTGATCTGGAGGTGCTGGATGAGTTCCACACCGAGGCCGAAGTCCCAGCCGACGTTGCATTTCTTGGACTGAACGTCGGAGAGGAGGTTTTTGCTTACGCGGAAAGCGAAGTCAGGGCCGGTCACGACGTAGGGGGCAACGATTTTCTGGACGGCGGGGAGGCTGAGCTTGTACATCAGGTGAACGGGCACGGAGATGTAGTCATAGTGGGTTTTTTCGACGCCGGCGGGGGTGAGAACGGTTCCGTTCACGTCCATTTCGGGCATGGTTTTGACTTCGGCGTTGCGACGGGTGTAGAGGACGCTGACGTCGGCACCTACGCCAATCAGGGGCACGGTGAACTGGGCGTTGACGCCGGCAGAGAATCCGCAGCGGTTGTCCTTGTTGAGGGTGCTCTGGTCCATGGAGAACTTGTTGATGTTGAGGCCGACGCGGGGGCCGACTTTGAAGCCACCGGCTTGGGCGGCGGGAGCAGCAGCGAGGAGCATGGCGCAGGCTACGAGGGCGCCGGTAATGAACTTTTTCATAAGCATTTAGTGTGAATTATTAGGGTGGATAAATTTTGATTATTTCACGGGGATTTTCAGGCGCTGGCCGATGCTGATGGAGGTTCCGGACATGCCGTTGGCCTTCTTGATGGCATCGACGGTGACGCCATATTTTTTGGAGAGAGAGAAGAGGGTGTCGCCCTTGCTGACCTTGTGGATTCGGGTTTTGGGGGC
>CAZLMV010000160.1:1168-4939 GCA_964560625.1 uncultured Bacteroides sp.
GAGGATTTCAGGCCGTTCCAGCGGCGGAGCTGGCGCTCGGTGACGCCATATTTGCGAGCAATGGAGGCGAGGGTTTCGCCGCGGCGCACTTTGTGCCACTTGGTCACGTCGGTATATCCGCCGGAGGAGGATCCCCCACCCTGCTGAGCGATTTCGACGACGCTGCGGGGGAGCATCTTGGCCGATTCAGCCACGATGGAGTCCTCGAGCATCAGGTAGTTATAAACCAACTGCGAGGGGAGGCGCAGGGCGTAAGGCTTTGAGTCAGAGCCGGGAATGACGCGCTGGCGATACTGCGGATTGAGGACCTGGAGCTCCTCGACGGGGATGTTGAGAATCTGCGCGATGGAGTTGAAATGCAGGCGGGAGTTGACGTGGACGGTGTCGGTCAGGATGGGACGCTTGGCCAAGGAGGGACTGATACCATGGTCGGCATAATGGGTCATGGCATAGGTGGCGCCGATGAATCCGGGGACGTAGCCGCGGGTTTCGGCGGGGAGGTAATAATAGATCTGCCAATAGTCTTTGGGATTGTCGGCAGAGGCGCCGGCGCGGGCCAACGCCTTATTTATATTGCCGGGGCCGCAGTTATAGGCAGCGATGGCGAGGCCCCAGTCATTGAAGATTTCATAGAGCTGCTTGAGATATTTTGCGGCCATGGCGGATGAGGCCACGGGGTCGCGGCGTTCGTCGACCAAGGTGGTGACCTCCATTCCGAGGCCTTTTGCCGTGGGGAGCATGAACTGCCAGAGGCCGGTGGCGCCGGCGCGGCTCACGGCGTCGGGGTTAAGGGCCGACTCGATAATGGGGAGATATTTCAGCTCCAAGGGGAGGCCCTCGCGCTCAAGTGCCTCCTCGAAGATAGGCATATAATATAAGCTGAGGCCGAGCATCGACTCGACGAGCGAGCGGCGGCGGTTGACGTAGAGGTCGATATGGTTTTTGACGACGGAGTTGAAGGGCATTTCAATGGTCGTCGGTATGGACTGGAGGTTTTTGATGATGGTTTCGTCAGACATATCTCCGGCCGTGGGCGAGGATTCGCGCTCGAGGACGGTGTAATTTTGCAGATACCAGTTGTTTTGGAGCTTGTGGACGTCGGCCTGGGTCGATTCGGGGAACACGATGGCGGTGTCGGTGATCTCATAGCGGAGATCGCGGACGTTGAGGGCCGAGAGCGCCATGGGGATTAGCGCCACGAGCAGGGGGAGCGTATGTCGGATGAATTTACTCATAAATAACAGTTGCATAGATAATTAAAAACATAGAGCCCATTGGATTCCGACCGACGGCACAGGGGAGCGAGTCTCCTGAATCAGGACGGGCGACCAGTTGAGGCTCAGGTCGGGAGAGATGTCAAAATGGGCCAGCGAGGCGTCGACATAAGCGTCGACAATGGCGAGGATATAGACGCCGACCATGCCGATGATGCAGAGGTCGCGATTGCGTCGGAAGTAGTTGCGGCGGCTCTGGAAGACGCTTTCGAGCCAGCTTTTGCTGAGCTGGGACTCGGAGACGCCCGGGGCGAAGAAGTCCATGTAGCTTTTCGTGTCGGGGTCATTGTCCATGAGGTCGCGGTAGGCTTTGGTGTAGTCGCGGAGCATGGCATTGTTCCAGTCCGTGGCGTAGGCGAGGCCCATGTATCCGCCTATGACGATGGGCAATTTCCAGTAGCGGCGATTATAGATCTGCCCGAGGCCGGGGCAGAGCGCGGAGAGCCACACGGCGCGCACGGGGTCGGGGTTGAACACGCGGATTCCGCCGCCGTGGGCAATGAGGATGGTATCCGGGGCCACGGAGAGCGCCGAGAGGGAGTCGCCGGGGGCCGGGGAGGTCATTTCAAGGAGGTCAGCGCGAAATTCGGGGACCACGCGCTCAATGGAGTCAACGGGCTCGCCCTCAGGGGTTTGGGCAAACAGGGAAGGAGCTGACATCAGCAGCAAGCAGGCCAAGAGCCGGCTAAGAAACAAGGGCAAGCGCCCGGGGGATGTCAACTTCTGAGGGGTCATTAATCTACGGTGGTTTTCATGGAGTCAAACAGGGCCAAAAGCTTTTCGAGCTCTTGGTCGTTGGCAAAGGGGAAGGTGATTTTGCCCTTGCCGTCCTTATTGCAGGTGAACTGCACGCGGGTTTGGAAGGCGGCGCTCAGGTGGCGTTTGAGTTGCTCGAACTCGCCGGCGGCTTTGGATCGTGCGGGCTTTTCGGCGGCGGGCTCAGAGCCCTGACTGTCAGCCTGATTGTAGGCCTTGGCGAGCTCTTCGACGCGGCGCACTGAGAGGCCTTGGTCTAAGATTTCGCCGTAGAGCTTGAGTTGCTGCTTGGGATTGTCGATGCTGAGCAGGGCGCGGGCGTGGCCCATGTCGAGGCGCTTGTCGCGCAGGCCCAACTGGACCTCGGCGGGGAGCTTAAGCAGGCGCAGGAAGTTGGCAATGGTGGCGCGCTTCTTGCCGATGCGTTCGCTCAGTCGCTCCTGGGTCATGTCATATTGCTCCATGAGCTTTTTGAAGGTCAGGGCTATTTCAATGGCGTTGAGGTCCTCGCGCTGGATGTTTTCAATGAGGGCCATCTCGGTGAGCTCCGTGTCGTTGGCCGTGCGGATATAGGCGGGGACGGAGGTCAGTCCGGCCAGCGACGCGGCGCGATAACGGCGCTCGCCGGCAATGATCTGATACTCATTAGGGCCGACCTTTCGCAGGGAAAGGGGCTGGATAATGCCGAGTTCGCGAATGGAAGAGGCGAGTTCTTCCAGGGCCTCGGAGTCGAAGGTGCGTCGCGGCTGGTCGGGATTCGGCTTGATGGAATCCAAGGGGATGTCGTTGATTGCCGAGGAGCCGCGTGCGGGGACGTCGTCCATGGAAATCAGCGAGTCAAGGCCGCGGCCTAAAGCGTTACGTCGGGGAGCTGCCATAATGGGTGAGGGAGATTATTTTTGGGCGTGTTTCTTAATAATTTCGCGGGCGAGTTGCTGATGGCTCGTTGCGCCGCGGCTCGTGGGGTCGTAGAGCAAGACGGGGAGACCATGGCTGGGGGCCTCGCTCAGGCGGATATTGCGGGGGATGACCGTGTCGAAAACCATGTCGCCGAAGTGGCCTTTGAGCTCTTCGTAGATCTGATTAGCAAGGCGCAGGCGGGCGTCGTACATGGTCAGGAGGAAGCCCTCGATTTCCAAGGTGGGATTGAGCTTCGACTTGATGATGCGGATGGTGTTGAGGAGCTTGGAGATACCCTCGAGGGCGAAATATTCGGCCTGCACGGGGATGATTACCGAGTGGGCGGCGGTCAGGGCATTGACCGTGATGAGCCCGAGCGAGGGGGAGCAGTCAATCAGGATGTAGTCATATTGGTCAAGCACGGGCTGGAGGGCGCGCTTAAGCAGCGATTCGCGGTCAGGCTTGCTGACAAGTTCGATTTCGGCGCCGGCCAAGTTGATGTCAGAGCCGAGGATTTCGAGGCCGTCGACACACGTGGCCATCTGCGAGCCGTTGACGGGATATTCGTCGACGAGACAGTCGTAGATAGAGCCGGCCACCTTTCGGGGGTCGATGCCGTAGCCGCTGGTGGCGTTGGCCTGGGGGTCAGCGTCGATGATCAGGACCTTTTTCCCCTCGGCGGCGAGGGAGGCGGCTAAGTTGATGGCGGTAGTGGTCTTTCCCACGCCGCCTTTTTGGTTAGCAATAGCTATGATTTTTCCCATAATGGATAAAAAAAGTCAGTCGGTTTCAGCCCACAAATTTAGCAAAAATTTCGGAAACCACAAAATTTAAAGTTTCA
>CAZLMV010000161.1:0-4812 GCA_964560625.1 uncultured Bacteroides sp.
AACGTTTCACGACCGCGAAGATAACCATATTTTACGACATTATCATTATAATGTTGCGGATTTGCGAGCATAAGGACCGCTTTTTCTACATTTTCGTCCCAAATTTGCGGATTCAGGCCATGTTTTTCGGCCAAACGCATGGCGTCGAAGATGTGGCCCTGGCCGGCGTTATAGGCCGCAATGACAAATTTTCGGCGCTCTTGAGGGTCCGGAACCTTCGACTCAAACATGCGGTCCAAGTCATCCAAATAGCTCACGGCGGCCTTGACCGACTGCTCCGGCGACGTCGGGTCCTTCAACCCGTAGGCGCGGCCCGTGCGCGGCATGATTTGCATCAGCCCCTGCGCACCGGCAAACGAGCGCGCGCGGGGATTGAAGCGACTCTCCGTGTAGGCCTGCGCGGCGAGCATGCGCCAGTCCCAGTTGATTTCCGGGGCATAGCGGCGGAAAATTTCGTCGTAGGCCGACATGCGCCCGTCCGTGAAATCGATTGACCCAAAGGAAGTTTGGTCCAGTTTTCCGAGCTGATAATAATGCTGAAGCAAGTCGGGGCGCGACGACTCCTCAGGCGCCGACGCCGCCCAATTATTCACCGCGTCGGCCAGACATTCCCGCCCCGGCGCGACGGCCCATGCCGCCCGCTGATCGAGGCTAACAGCCACGTCTACTGACAGATTCGCATAGTAACTGCCATGCAGCCGCGCCAAGTCCGAGTCAAGAATCGTCAGCGGGATCTCCCCCTCCGAAACCATCTCCATCAGCTCCTCCGGGGCCACGCTGTCGGGGTCCAAAGTGTGGATTTTCAGCGTCCCGCCAAGCTCCGAATCAAGATTGCGCAGGCGCTGCTCATACTTCGACCCCTCGAGGACGTAAATGTCGTGGCCCGGCAGATCGGTTACGTCGCGAATCTCTGCCGAGTCGCCCGGTGTAACCCGCTGAATCAAAACCTGTTGGGTCAACTCCTCCGGCCCGGCGGGAAGAATTCGCCCGGCCGTCTCCGAAGTGATGGGCACGGGGTAAGCCGCCACGTCAATCCGCCCCGAATCGAGCATCTCAATCAGCCGCGGCATTGACCGCGCCACGACCATCCGCATGGGGCGCCCCAAAGAGTCAGCCATGGCCCGCGCCATCTCGAAATCCACCCCGAGCGTGTCGCCGCGATAGATGAAAAACGACTGAGGCGAATAAAGCGTGCCAAACACCAATGTGTCAGGCAATTGGCAATCGGCCGACGGCGACTCCGACGAGCCCCCGCGGCCACACCCGCTCAACGCCAAGAGCGCCCCAAGGAGGAGAAGAAAATTCTTCATCAACAGAAGAATTATTCAGCGTAAAGATTCTCTTCGCGCTGCGGGATATACTTGTCAACTAATCGGGCAATTTTCTGCAGATCAGGCGTTTTCGTCTTCTCGTCGGTCAAAGTCCACACGGGCACCAAGTCCGGGTCAGACGCCGACTGAAAATCAGCCGCATCCTCCGAATAATCGCCATCCTCCACGGCATCCGCCTCGATGGCATAATCATTATACTCGATAACGCGGTCCGCATCATCATGCCGCTCGATGCTAACGAGCAAAGTCGTCGGAATGATACTAATCTGCGGGTCAACGCCCCAAGCAGACGGATTATTCAACACTTCCGCCACATCAGCGGCAATCACATCAATAAGTTCCTTACGTGTCATAGTATTCAGATTTTTTATTTACCAATATAACGCCCCGCCGCCAAAAACAGTTCAGTCTTCAGCCGGCGAGGCAAATATTGATCGTGAAATTAAAGGGAAGCGGGGTGGGGGGTGCGGACGCGGGGTTTGAGTTCGCCGCCGAGGAGGAGGATGGTGCCGTCGGGGAGGAGGGCGGTGGCGGCGCCGGCGCGGGCGTGGGCGGGGTTTGATTCGAGGACGCTCCAGGTTTGGTCGAGGGGGTGGAAGATGTAGGTGCGGCCGTTGAATTTGTACCATTCAATGGGGTGCTGGAGGTAGTCGGGGGCTTGGTCGGTGATGGCGTCGAGGAAGATTTGGCGGTTGACGCCGCCGGTGCAGACTATGCGGTCCGGGGCGGTGGCCACGGCGACACCGCCGCTGAGGGTGACTCCGGGAGCGGGTTCGGGGAGGTCGGTCCAGGAGTCGGTGGCGGGGTCGTAGCAGAGTCCGGAGGTGTGGACGGTCTTGGGGTCGCCGGCGTAGAATCCGCCCCAGATGTAGAGTTTGCCGTTGGCGGCGGCCATGACGGGTTGCACGCGGGGGAGTCCGGGCATCAGGGCGACGAGTTTCCATCCGGCGCGGCGGTTGTCGAGGTCGAGGGAGATGATTCCGCGGGAGGGTTTGCCGTCGATGTTTCCGCCGGCAATGTAGACGCGGTGGCCGATGGCGGCGCCGTAGGCATTGTCGACGGTCTGGGGGAGCTTGGGCAGGTCTTGGAGCTTGCCGTCGGGGGTGAGGAGCCATGCGTCGCGGGTGGAGCCGCCGGCCATGACGAGTCCGAGGTCGGTTTGGGCGGAGGCGCCATAGGCGGTTTTTACGGGGAGGGAGCCTATGCGTTGGCCGGTCAGGGCGTTGTAGATTCCGCTGTAGAAGGTTTTGTCGGAGGCGGGGACGCTGATGGGGTCTTCAAAGGGGAAGTTGCATCCGCCGGCGTAGACGGGGACGGAGCCCATCATTCCGCCGAAGGATCCGCTGACGCCATATTCGATTCCGGCTTCGGGGGCGAGGGCTGCGGCTGCTGCGATGATCATTTCGGTAATCATTCTTGTTCGAGTAAGAAGGCTTCGGCATCGAGGGCGGCTCGGCAGCCCATTCCGGCGGCGGAGACGGCTTGGCGATAGCGGGGATCGGCCACGTCGCCGGCGGCAAAGACGCCTTTGACGGAGGTCTGGGTGGTGCCTCCGTAGGTCTTGATGTAGCCTTGGGGGTCGAGGGCAATGTAGGGGGCGAAGATTTCGGTTTCGGGGCGATGGCCGATGGCGAGGAAGAAGCCGTCGATGGCGATGTCGAAGTGGCGTTCTTCGGGGGTGTCGCGGTTTTCGACCAAGTGGGCGCCTTCAAGGAATTCGTCGCCGAAGAGGCCGACGGTGTTGCAGTTGAAGAGGATTTCGATGTTATCTTTGTCGATTACGCGCTGCTGCATGACTTTTGAGGCGCGCAGGTGGGGCTTGCGCACAATCATGTAGACCTTCGCGGCGAGGTTGCTTAGGTAGAGGGCCTCTTCGCAGGCGGTGTCGCCGCCGCCGACCACGGCCACCACCTTCTTGCGATAGAAGAAGCCGTCGCAGGTGGCGCAGGCGCTGACGCCCAAGCCTTTATATTTGTCTTCGTCGGGGAGGCCAAGATAGAGGGCCGTGGCGCCCGTGGCGATGATTATGGTCTTGGCTTCGAGCCAGTTGCCTTTGTCGTCCTTGGCCGTGAAGGGATAGACGTCGAGGTTCACTTCGGCGATGCGGCCCGAGCGGATGTCGGCGCCGAATCGTGCGGCTTGCGAGCGGATTTTCTCCATGAGTTCGGGGCCGGTGATTCCTTCGGGGAATCCGGGAAAGTTTTCCACTTCGGAGGTTGTGGTGAGCTGTCCGCCGGGGGTGAATCCTTCGTAGAGCACGGGGGCGAGGTTTGCGCGGGCGGCATAGGTAGCAGCGGTGTAACCGGCGGGGCCGGAGCCGATGATGAGGCAGTTAATCATGTTATCTTAAGTCAGTTATGGTTGTGCCTTTGGGGGCGGTGAATCGGAATGCGGAGGCGGGTTTTTTTCCCTTTAGGGGGGTGAATTTCAGGTCGGAGATGGCCATGGAGCCCGAGGGGCCGATGATTGACATGGACTGGGGCCAGACTCCCGAGCCGGGAAAGGCAATGGTCACTTCGGCAAATCCGGCGTCGGGGCTCAGGGGGGTCAGGCGATAGGTTTCGCCCTTGATTTTGGCGCCTTTGAAGGCCGAGGAGAGGGTGGAGAGGATGGCGGCGGGATTGCCGGAGTTGAGCTCGTCGGCCGTGGGCTCAAGGATGGTGACTTCCTTGTCAGCAGCGGAGTAGGCCCATTGGGTTTTGCCGTCGTAGTAGACCTTGATGTCGCCCATGATGAGGGCAAATTTCCCGCCGTCGCCTAAGAGCATGGAGCCCGGGGCGCCGTTGGCCTTGAAGGAGACCTGGAGGGCTGGGGAGGCCTTGACCTTGTCGGCCGCGGCCTTTACGCGGGCGGGGATTTGGGCCGAGGCGGTCAAGGCCGTCAGGAGGGTTAAGAGGCTGATTATAAGGTGTTTCATGCGTTATCCGAATATGCGGTCAAGGTCCATGGGGTCCACGAGCACTTGACGGGGTTTGGAGCCGATTGCGGGGCCGACGATGCCGGCGGCTTCGAGCTGGTCCATGATTTTGCCGGCGCGGTTGTAACCGATTGAGTATCTGCGCTGTAGGGACGACGTAGAGGCCGTCGAACCCGAGCTGACCAAGAAGCGCGCGCTCTCCTCAAAGAGCGGGTCGCGGTCGTTGCCGTTGCTGTTGCTAAACTGCGGTGCGCCGTTATCGCCAAAGTCGCCGGGGGCGAAATCAGGCAGCTCGTAGGCGCAGGGATAGCCCTGCTCGTTGGCGATATGGTCGCAAATGGCCTCCACTTCGGGGGTGTCGACGAACGCGCACTGCACGCGCTCTAAGGAGCCATTGGTGGAGAAGAACATGTCGCCGCGACCAATGAGCTGATGCGCGCCCGTGCGGTCAAGAATCGTCTTAGAGTCAATCATTTGCGACACGCGGAAGGCTATGCGGCCGGGGAAGTTGGCCTTGATCAGGCCGGTGATGACGTTGGTCGACGGGCGCTGAGTGGCGATGAT
>CAZLMV010000162.1:0-4743 GCA_964560625.1 uncultured Bacteroides sp.
TGGCGCCGAAGTAGTGGTCCTCAAGCTGCTGGTTCTTAGCGCTTTCGTGGCCCATCAGGGTGCGCCCGGTAAGCATCAGGTCGGGGCGAGCCGAGTAAAGGGCCTCGTCCACCAAGAAATATTCCTGCTCCCAGCCCAAGAAGCTCTGCACATGGTTCACCTCCGGGTCAAAGAACCGGGCCACGCGGGTGGCGGCCTTGTCGACGGCATTCAGCGCGCGCAGCAGCGGCGTCTTGTAGTCGAGCGATTCGCCCGTATAGGAGATGAAAATGGTTGGTATACAGAGGGTTTGCTCCATGATAAACGCCGGAGAAGAAATATCCCAAGCCGAATATCCGCGTGCCTCAAACGTGTTGCGGATGCCGCCGTTGGGGAAGGAAGATGCGTCCGGCTCTTGCTGAACCAAGAGTTTGCCGTTAAATTCCTCGACCACCCCACCCTTGCCGTCATGCTGGATAAAGGCGTCGTGCTTCTCGGCGGTGCCGTCGGTCAGCGGGTGAAACCAGTGGGTGTAATGGCGCGCGCCATTGTCGATGGCCCAGCGCTTCATTCCCTCAGCCACGGAGTCAGCCACCTCCAACGGCAGCGGCTCCTTATTATCTATGGCGTTAATCAGGGCCTCATAAGTGGGCCTGGGGAGATATTCAAACATTTTCCGGCGATTAAACACGTACTTGCCATAATAGGCTTGCGGACGCTCGGAAGGAATTTCCACGGGGAGAGCCTTGCGATTAAAGGCTTCGTCGACGACTTTGAATCGTAGCATAATAAGCAGTTTATATTGTGAGTTTTGAGATTCTATCCATAGCCATTTCAGTGGCTGAAAGGGTGTTAAAGGCGGTCAGGCGCACATATCCTTCGCCGCATTGACCGAAGCCCACTCCGGGAGTGCAGGCCACGTGAGTGCGCTCCAAAAGCAGGTCAAAAAACTCCCAGGAGGTGAGTCCTTCGGGGGTCTTGACCCACACGTAAGGGGCATTGACGCCGCCGCGACAGCTGAGTCCCGCCGCCGCCACGCCCTGACGCAAAATGGCGGCATTGCGCAGGTAATAATCCACGCTTTCGCGTATCTGAGTGCGCCCCGAGGGGGTGTAAATTGCCTCGGCAGCGCGCTGAATCGGGTAAGAAGCGCCGTTAAATTTGGTGGTCTGGCGGCGGCGCCACAGGCCATTAAGGCTCACCTCATTGCCCATGGAGTCAACGCCCTTAAGTGCGTGAGGCACAACCGTGTAGCCGCATCTCATGCCCGTAAATCCCGCCGTCTTGCTGAAGGAGCGGAACTCGATGGCGCATCTTTCCGCCCCGGGGATTTCATAAATGCTGTGGGGGATATCGTCCTCGGTGATGAAACATTCATAGGCCGAGTCAAACAGAATCACGGCCCCCACCGCCAACGCATAATCAACCCAAACCTTCAGCTGGGCGCGCGTCAGTGTGGTCCCCGTCGGATTATTGGGATAACAGAGATAAATCAAATCAACCGGCTCCGTCGGCAACTCCGGCACGAAGTTATTTGCCTCAGTGCAAGGGAGAAACACGATTTTGCGCCCGGTCATCACGTTGGTGTCGACATACACCGGATAGACCGGGTCAGTGATCGCCGCCGTGCAGTCGGGCGAGAAAATGTCGCCAATGTTGCCAAGGTCGCTCTTGGCGCCGTCGGAGATGAACACCTCGTCAGGCTGAATGTTAATTCCGCGCGCCTGATAGTCAAACTGACAAATCTTTTCCGCAAGGAAGGCATAACCCTGCTCCGGTCCATAGCCGCGAAATGACTCCGCCGCCGCCTGATCGTCGGCCGCGCGATGAAGAGCCTCCACCGCCGCCGGACAGAGCGGGCGCGTCACGTCGCCAATACTCATCTTGATGACGTGAGCCTCCGGGTGGTCTTGCTGAAAGATTCGGATTTTGCGGGCAACCTCTGAGAAGAGGTAGTTAGGCGCCAAGCGGCAGAAGTTTTCGTTAACCTTAATCATATCAGCAAGTTTCTTATTTATTAGTTATCAGATTTCAAGTTCTACGCGCCCGTGGAAGGCGGTGGTTGCCCCGCCGGTCATCAGCACCGTCTCGTCAGGCAAGATTTTAATTTCGAGGTCGCCGCCGGGGAGCGTCACCCGGCTTTCCGAGCCGCAACGCCCTGAGAACCATGCCGCAGAGGCTACGGCGCAGGCACCCGTGCCGCAAGCCATCGTCTCGCCGCTCCCGCGCTCCCACACGCGCATCTTCAAATGGCCCGCGCCGCGAACCTGCACGAACTCTATGTTGGCCCTATCCGGCCAGTAAGGATTGAATTCGAGCTCCGCGCCGATGCCATGCACGTCAAAATCATCCGGATCGCCCTCAATGAAGACTACCCCGTGAGGATTACCTATGTCTACGGGAATTACATCAAACGCCCCGGCCGAGGTCTCGAGCCGAACGGCGGGCGAGACATGCACCTTGCCCATATTGACCGTGACGGTCTCAATCTTGCCGTCGCGCCCTGGATGAAGCGTCAGGTGCTTGATGCCGCTGAGGGTTTCCAAGGTGATTTCCCGCTTGGTGGTCATGTGGCTGTCATAAACCAACTTGCCCACACAGCGTGAGCCGTTGCCACACATCCGCGCCTCCGAACCGTCGGCGTTAAATATGCGCATCTGAAAATCAGCCTTATCTGAGGGGAGAACGAGGATAATGCCGTCGCCACCGATGCTCCGATGGCGGTCGCTCAGGCGGCGACTCAGCTCCGGCAGTTTCTCCGGAGCACAAGGCATCGCCGTGAAATAGATATAATCGTTGCCGATGCCATGCATTTTTGTGAAACGAAGCTCGTTCATGGGCGCAAAGTTAAGAACTTATTTTGAATTCTCCAAAATTCTTTTTAATGCTTCTTCCATTCTTTCTTCCGTGGCACAGAGGCTGATTCTTACGTAACCCTCTCCATTTGAGCCAAAAATGAAGCCCGGAGTGATGAAAACTCGCGCATTATTTAATATATTATCGCAAAATTTTTCTGCACTTTTTTCGCCCTCGGGGAGTCGGCCCCAGAGGAAAAGCCCCCTCTGTTCGGGTCGGAAAGTGCATCCAAGCGCCTTCATTATCCGCTCGGCAATCTCGCGCCGGCGCCAATAAGTGCGGTTCACGTCGTCATACCAGCTCCGCGGCTGCCCGAGGGCCTTCACCGCCGCCTTCATTATCGGCTTAAACTGACCGGAGTCAACGTTGCTCTTCACTTTGATTATCCATTGCATGAACTCGGGGTTGGTGGCCAACATTGCCATGCGCCAGCCCGCCATGTTGTGGCTCTTGCTCAGCGAGTTCATTTCCAGGCAGATATCCTTTGCGCCGGGAATCGATAGGATGCTCAGCGGCTCTTCATTGAGAATGAACGAATAGGGGTTATCGTGGGCTATCACAATCCCGTGTCTGCGCCCGAAATCAACCAACTTCGTCAGCAACTCGCGCGACGCCGGAGTCCCCGTCGGCATATGCGGATAGTTGACCCACATCAGCTTAATTCGCTCCAAGGGCAGGCGCTCAAGAGCCTCAAAATCAGGCTCCCAGCCCGTCTCCTCCTTCAGGTCATAAGGGAAAATCTCGGCCATGGCAAGCTTGCTCGCGCTCGTGTAAGTCGGATATCCCGGGTTGGGCACCAACACGCCGTCGCCCGGATTCAAAAACGCCAAGCTCACGTGCAAAATCCCCTCCTTCGACCCTATCAGAGGCAAAATCTCCGTCTGCGGATTCAGCTTCACGCCATAATAAGTAGCATACCAATCGGCCATGGCCAGACGCAACTCCGGCAGACCCATAAACGGCTGATAACTATGCGAATCCGGCTGCTTCGCCACTTCGCAAAGCGTCTCCACGACCTCCGCCGCCGGCATGCGGTCCGGACCGCCGATGCCGAGGCTCACAATATCCTTGCCCTCAGCATTCAGCCGCGCCACTTCCCGCAGCTTCCGCGCAAAATAATATTCCTCTATGGTGTTGACCCTTTGGGCCGGCTCAATTTTCTTCATATTCGCGATATTCTCCAAGAATTTTCAAATCATTTATCAGCGGGCGCACCGCCTCAATCGACTGACGATAACGGAAATAACTATCATACGTCAAATCGACATAAAACCTATATTCCCACTCGCGCCCCAACAGCGGCATCGACTGAATCTTCGACAGATTAATGTCATAAAACGAAAAAATCGTCAGCACCTTGCTCAATGCCCCCTGAGTGTGAGGCAACGAAAAAACTATCGACGCCTTATTCAGCTGCTCCTCCCGCGGCTTAAACTCCGCCGCCCGGGCCGGATCAGCCAAAATCAAAAAACGCGTGAAATTCCGCTTATTCGTCTCGATTCCTCGCTCCAAGATGTCAAGCCCATAAAGATTTGCCGCAAACTCGCCGCAAACCGCCGCATGACCCTGCAGCCGCTCCTGAGCAATCTCACGAGCCGACCCCGCGGTGTCAAACTTCTCAATCATCTTCATCTGCGGATGCCGACGCAAATACTCCTCACACTGCATCAAAGCCATCGGATGAGAATTCACCTCATTAATCGTAGCCATGGTCTCCCCCGGCAGCGCGCAAAGCACGTGACTAATCCGCATCTTATGCTCGCCAACGATCGTCAACGGGCTCCGTCTCAGCAACTCATGATTAGCCAACAAAGCCCCCGCAATCGTATTCTCGATCGCCACGATGCCCAAGCGCCCCGGATTCTCCGCCAGCGACTCAAACATATCCGGAAAAGACTCATACTCCAC
>CAZLMV010000163.1:0-4661 GCA_964560625.1 uncultured Bacteroides sp.
GAGTGGTCAGCGCATTCTTAAAAGTCTGCTCGAAGCCGAGGAATTTCAGAATCGAGAGGTTGACCGAGGAGTGGAAGCGGATGCCACCTTTGTACGGACCAATGGCCTTGTTGAACTGCACGCGATAGCCGAGGTTGGTCTGAACTTCGCCATTGTCGTCAATCCAGGTGACGCGGAACGTGACGATGCGGTCGGGCTCGACCATGCGTTCAATGATTTTGGCCTTTTCAAACTCGGGATGTTCATTGTAAACATCCTCCACGCAAAGCAGAACTTCGCGCACGGCCTGGAGGTATTCTTTTTCGCCGGGGTGTTTTGCCTCGAGCGAGCTCAGGATTTTATTGATATCCATAGTGTGGTAAAAATGTTGATTTAGTTCACTTTAAAAGTTTCGTCGCCGGTGGCAAAGAAGGCAACAATCTGTCGGGCGGCGGCAATGCCGGCGTTGATATTCGCCTCGGCGGTCTGTGCGCCCATCTTTTTAGGAGTAAAGAATACGCGATTGCCAAACTTCGCCTCAAATTGCTCGGCGTCGGCCGGGCGCAGGTCGCTGACATATTTCAGGTCCGGGCGTTCTTCCATGGCTTTCATCAGCCCCGGTTCGTCAATCACCTCTTTGCGAGCCGTGTTGACAATAATGCCGCCTTTCGGCATCTTGGAGACGAGTTCATAGCCGATAATATGCTCGGTTTCAGGGGTCAAAGGCACATGGATCGAGACGATGTCAGAGCCGGCGTAAAGGTCATCAATCGACTCAAATTTGCCGACTCCGGCGGCCGCAAACTCCTCGTCCGTGTTATACGGCGAGAAAGTTGCCACTTCCATGCCGAAGCCATGACCAATGCGGGCCACTTGGCGGGCAACCTGACCGAAGGCGTGAGTGCCCAATCGCTTGCCGCGAAGTTCGCGACCTGTGGTGCCGTCAAAATTATTGCGCACAGCCTGAATCAGCATACCAAACACCAATTCAGCCACGGCGTTTGAGTTCTGCCCGGGAGTGTTTTCCACCACAATCCCATGGGCCGTGGCGGCGGCAAGGTCCACATTGTCGTAACCGGCACCGGCGCGCACAATGATCTTCAACTTCGGCGTGGCCTCAATCACTTCGGCATCAACCTTATCCGAGCGAATAATCAGCGCATCAGCCTCGGCTACGGCCTCGAGTAGCTGAGCCTTATCAGTGTATTTCTCCAAGAGGGTCAGCGTGTGTCCCCCCTGCTCTATCGCTCGGCGGATACCTTCAACGGCCTCCGTGGCAAAGGGCTTTTCTGTTGCTACTAAAACGTTCATCAGTGCTTCTTTTCAAAGTCCTTCATAGCTGCAATCAGCACTTCCACGCTCTCTAAGGGGAGCGCATTATAGAGCGACGCACGGAAACCTCCCACGGAGCGATGGCCCTTGATGCCAACAATGCCGCGCTCGGCTGCAAAGTCAACGAATTCGCCTTCCAACTCCTTATATTCAGGCGACATCACGAAGCAAACGTTCATGATTGAGCGCGATTTCACTTCGGCCGTGCCCTCAAAGAGGCGGCTATTATCAATGGCGTCATAAAGGCGTGCGGCCTTCTCTTCGTCGGCAAGCATCAGCTTGTCTACGCCGCCCAACTCCTTATAATATTTAAGGGTCTGCAGGGCTGCAAAAATCGGGAGCACCGGCGGGGTGTTAAACATTGACTCCTTTTTGACGTGGGTCTCATAGTTGAGCATCGTCGGAATGGGGCGCCCGGCCTGACCGAGAGCTGAGTCCTTGACAATCACCAAGGTAACACCGGCCGGGGCGAGATTCTTCTGAGCGCCGGCATAAATGAGGTCATATTTGCTGACGTCAATGGGGCGCGAGAAAATGTCAGAGCTCATGTCGACCACCAAAGGCACGGGCGAATCCGGATCGAAACGCATCTCCGTGCCATAGATGGTATTATTAGAGGTGAAGTGGAAGTAATCAGCATCAGAGGGGATGACGTAATCGCGCGGCACATAGCTGAAATTCTTGTCCTCGCTGGAGGCCACGACGTCAACTTCGCCAAAGAGGCGAGCTTCCTTGATGGCGTTAGTGGCCCACGTGCCCGTCTGCAAATATGCGGCTTTCTTTTTGAGCAAATTGTAGGGTACCATGCAGAATTGCATCGATGCGCCGCCGCCGAGCCAAAGCACTGAATAGCCTTCGGGCACTTGCAGCAGCTCCTTTACTAACTTTGAGGCCTCGGTGATCACGGCTGTGAATTGCTTGCTGCGGTGTGACACCTCAAGGATTGAAAGGCCCATGTCGGCAAAGTTGATTACCGCATCGGCAGTATTTTTGATTGTGTACTCACTCAGGATTGAGGGTCCTGCGTAGAAGTTATGTCTCTTCATAAGAAAAACTTATTTTTGGTTATAATTCTGAGAGCAAATTTACACCATATTTCCCAAAAATCAAATTATTTTAGTGTGTTTTATGGCATATTTACGAATTTTTTGTAACTTTGTAGTGATGAAAAAGGCTCAAATTGCTTTATATAGCGCCGGAATGTTAATGATGGTTTCCGCTTGCAGCTGCTCCAAGGGGGCTGCGAAGGGCGAAAATCAGGCGGCGCACACCCGCGAAATCACTGTCCCGGAGTTCCGCGCCGACAGTGCTTTTAACAATGTCGCCCGCCAGGTTTCTTTCGGCCCGCGCATCGGTAATTCCGAGGCCCATGAGGCTTGCGCCGAATGGCTCGTCGCCGAGCTTCGCCGCCATGGGGCCGACACGATAATTCAGCAGCGTCACGCCCTTGACGGCTTCGGACCGATGACTAATATTCTCGGCCGCTTCGGAGCTGATAAGGCTGATAGAATCCTGCTGTTGGCCCACTGGGATTCGCGCCCGACAGCCGACGAAGAAGCTGACTCTCAGCTTCATAGCAAGCCGATTGACGGCGCAAACGATGGCGCCAGCGGCGTCGGAGTCCTCCTCGAAGTGGCCCGCCTGATTGGTCAGCAAGCCCCTGAAATAGGCGTGGATATCCTCTTTGTCGACGCCGAAGACGCCGGCAATGAAGGCGACGACGATTCCTGGGCCCGCGGATCGCAATATTTCGCCCAAAACATGCCCTATGGCGTCAATGAACCCCTACCGCGTTACGGCATCTTGCTTGACATGGTGGGTGGATATCAGGCGAAATTTCATCGCGAACTCTTCTCTGAAACCTACTGCAAGCCGATTGTGGACAAGGTCTGGACCCTGGCCAAAAATATGAACCTCGGCGCGCGTTTTCCCAATCAAATTGGCGGCGCGATTAACGATGACCATCGCCCGCTGATTGCCGCCGGTATCTCCACCATCGACATCATTGAGTCGCGAAACCCCCAGACCGGCGGATTCAACCCCACATGGCACACCCTCCAAGACAACATTGACAATATCGACGCCGAAACCCTTGGAGACGTTGGCAAACTGATAACTCAACTAATTTACTCTGAAAAGATATGACAATTAACGAAATTCAAGACGAGATTGTTAGCGAAATGTCTGAAATCGACGATTGGATGGATCGATACGGATATATCATTGACCTCGGCAACCAACTCCCCCCGATTGACGAAAAATACAAGACGCCGCAACACCTGATTGAAGGCTGCCAGAGCCGCGTGTGGATCAACGCTGAGAAGACCGACGACGGCAAACTCGTGTTTACCGCTGATTCCGACGCCATCATCGTCAAAGGAATCATCTCGATGCTGATTCAGGTGCTCAGCAATCAAACTCCGGAGGATATTCTCAACGCCGACCTCTATTTCATAGACAAAATCGGCCTTTCCGAGCATCTGTCCCCCACCCGCTCCAACGGCCTCTTGGCCATGGTAAAGCAGATGCGCGCCTACGCCCAAGCTTATAAATAAATTATCACTCTATAACCATTTCACTATCATGTTTAAAAATCAACCGGCAGGTTTGTATATCCTCTCGTTGGCCAACACCGGCGAACGTTTCGGCTACTACACCATGCTTGCCATCTTCCTGCTCTTCCTGCAGGCTAAGTTCGGCCTCGACTCGGCAGTTTCAGGCCAAATTTACGCGGGCTTCCTTGCCTTAGTTTACTTCATGCCCCTCGTGGGCGGCTGGGTTGCCGACAAATGGAGCTTCTCCAAGTGTGTCGTCACCGGTATTTGCGTCATGTTTGCCGGTTATGCAATCATGGCCATCCCCACCGCTATTCGCTCAACGACCTCACTCGTGATCCTTTGCGCAGCCTTGATTCTCATTGCTGCCGGCACCGGCCTCTTCAAGGGCAACCTGCAAGTAATGGTTGGCGACCTATATAATAATGCCAAGTATGGCGACAAGCGCGACGCCGCCTTCTCCCTGTTCTATATGGCCATCAACATCGGCTCCATGTTTGCCCCGATGGCGGCTACGGCTATGTGTAACATTGCCATGAAAGCAAAGGACCTGACCTACGTGTCGCAGCTCCCGGCTCTCTGCAATCAGTATCTTGACGGCCACGAAAACGGTGCCGAACTGATCAACGTGGCCTCTGAAAATGGCATGGAAGTCGGCTCTAACGTAAGTGCCTGGGCAAGTGAGTATATCACCACACTCTCAACCGGTTATAGCTACGCTTTTGCCGTGGCCTGCGCTTCGCTGATTGTCAGCTTCTTGATCTATTTCCTCGGTCGCAAAACCTACGCTCATAT
>CAZLMV010000164.1:0-2129 GCA_964560625.1 uncultured Bacteroides sp.
AGCTGGATGTTGAGGCCCATGGTTCCGGTGCCGGTGGAGGCGGCTTGGAGGGTCTTGGGCAGGGAGGTGTCGAGGGCGATGTCAAGGAGGCCGTTGTTGACGGGCACTTTTGCGCCGACGGGGCTGGGGTCGTAGATGGTCTTGACGTTGTCAGAGGTGTTGAGCGAGGAGTTCCAAAGGTTTGAGTATGAGAACTTTTGCTCGTGGCTGGCGGTGAAGAAGACGTCGGGGTTCTGAATGAACGTGGGGATGTAGTTTTGGCCGGCGGCGATGGTGGGGAGGTCGTGTATCTTGATGATTTTCAGCTCATAATGGTTGGCGTCAAACCATTCTTTGACGGCTGATTTGATGGGGTCTTTGCGGCCCCATTGGTAGAAGTTGTAGTAGTCAGTGGTCTCCACGGTGATGCCCGTCTGAGTGAAGGGGATGATGGTTGAGAGGGGTTCGAGGCCGTCGGGCACGTTGGTTTGGGTGAATTTCACGTAGGTTTCGCAGTGGGGGAACTTGGTGATGTCTCCGCCCATGATTCGGCCGATGTTGCGGGTGTAGTAATGGTGGGTCTTACCGCTTGAGTCCGTGTAAGTTACGTTGTCGGAGGCGGGCTGATAGTCGGTGACCCAGATGTTCCAGCTCCACATAACGGTGCCCTTAGAGTCGCGCACGGCAATCATGGCGTTGCCCTGGCGGATGTTTGATGCCGGGACGGAGAACGTAACTCGCTGTCCGTCAGCCGAGAGCTTAACGTCGCGGATAAGGTCGAGGCGGCCTTCCCAGATGAGGATGGCGTCGGCCGGGGTGCAGCCGGAGTTCTCGTAGATGTAGGGCGAGGTGATGCCGTTGCCTAAGTGGTTGACGAAATTCTTGAGGGCCATGGAGTTATGAGAGGTGGAGGTGTAGGCCGACTTATTGTCGGCGCCGTCTTTGATGGCGTTGCCATAGACCAAGGGGAAGGAATACTGGCCCGGGGCGTTGATAATGTAGCAGTTAGCCGTGTTTTGGTCGGCGGCGGCGCCGGTAGAGTTGGCGAGGTTATAGGGGGTGTTTCCGGAGGTTTGGTTGACGTCTGCGGCCTGCTGAAGTTTCTGTGACTCAGGGCTTAACTTGATGAAAGTGAGGTCCTGGAGGCGGGTAGAGGTGGTCAGATCGTCGTGGCCGGAGCCTGACTGCGGGAAGCTCAAAATCCAGTCGGGGCGGGCGCCTAAGGGGTTGCCGTCGGCGTCGACAAACTCGGCGGTCCAGCTGACGTTGGTGGAGTCGCCGTCGGCGGTCACCAAGGCGCTGCGCACGGCGAAGGGGGCCGTTTGGCCGGGATATTCGGTTTCGAGCTTGCCGAGCACCTCGAGGGTCAACCCGGCAGCGTCGGGCTTGGCTGATACTGAGTAAGTTACGGTGGTTCCGGCGCGCCATTCGGCCCCGGCGAGCGAGGCGGTGAAGGTCTGCTCCTTGCCGTCGATTTCCAAAGTGAGGGCGACGGCGGCATCGTCGGGCAACGTGCCGGGAATCATCAGAAATGTCTCATCATCAGCGGTTAAGGAGGTTCCGGGGGCCACGTAGTCGCTGCCATCGGCGGCGATGAGGGTTCGCGAGGGGTTGACGGCAAAGTCGGCGGGGGCGTCGACGTCGGTCCATGCGCCTGTGGCGGCATTGAGGGTGCCCTCGGCGGGTATTCCGCTGAGAGTCAGGCTCTCAACGGCGCAAGGGGCCAATTCGGAGCCGGCCACGAAGCGGACGGCCGTCAGCGCATTGTGGAACTGCAAGGCGCAGGGCGAGGCGGAGGCTTCCGTCGGCTCGGCCCACATAAGGCTCTGCTGGTCAGCTACATCCGCGGGCGTCTGCCAGAAAATCTGCGGCTCGCCGGAGGCATTGAGCGTCGGGGCCGACTGATAAGGCGAATAGGCCGTGAATTCCAAGGCGTCTTGACCCGGCCAGAGATATTCCTGAGCGGGAGCCCAGAGATTTTCGCGGGTCACCTCGACATTGACCATGTAAGGTTCGCCGGTGGATTTCAGCGCGGCATAGACGCCAAAGTTGCTGATGGTCTGCGAGTTGACAATGGTTGAGCGCGACTCTTCGATGTCGATTCCCTGAGTGACCTTCGGGGAGAGAAACAGCGATTCGTCGCCATTCTC
>CAZLMV010000164.1:2229-4649 GCA_964560625.1 uncultured Bacteroides sp.
GTTCAACCACCGTTAAACTCACTCAGCGGCGTCAGCCGATGAGGTGGTCATGTCGAGGTCGCTGACGGGGGTGTCGGTCCAGTCTTCCACTTGCACGGTGAACTTGATGGGGCCGCCGAGCACGGGGTCGCCGGGGTTAGGATTCTTCGGGTCGACGTAGCCGGCGCCGTGGGTCAGGTCAAGGGTGTAGATGTATTTTTTACCGGCTTCCCAGTTGGTATTCACGGGGATAGCTGCCCATTGGTCTTCGCCGTTGGAGGGGAAGGGATAGATCTGAGTGCCGGTTTCGGCGGCGGTGATGCGGAGTTTGACGCTCAGGTAAGCGCCCTCGGCGGTGTTGGCGCCGTCGGTGGTGGGCTGCCAGGCGGTGAGCTGCTGAGGAATCAACATGGCGTTGCCGTCAGTGCCCATGACTGAAGTGGCCTCTTCGCCGAGCTTAATGGCTGTGGGATAGGTAGTTTCGTAGTCGGCCTTGTCGGTGGCCAAGGTCCATTCATTAGAGTCGAAGTCGAAGGAGCCGGCGGCCACGGGGCGACCGATTCTGACGCCGCTCACCTCGAAAACGTAGACATCGTTAGAGGTCTTTGCGCGGACCTCGATCTGGGCCAAGCGGTGGGCAAATTCGAGGGGCACGCCGGCGCTTTCGTTGGCGCTGCGGGTGCCTGAGGCCTGGGCCGAGATGAAGTCAACTTGGTCAGCGATAGAAGCGGCCGGGGTGAAGTCGGCAAGTGTCTTAGAATCAGCGGTTAAGGTTACTCCGGTGAGGTCCGAGGGGGCATAGGCGAAGAAGTCAATCTGAGTGTCGTCGCCGGGCCAGAGATAATCCTTGGCCGAGGTATAGAAGGAGCCGTTGCGGCTGAAAGTTACTTGGTTAAAATAAGCGTCGGAGCCTATGAAAGCGGAGGCTTTGAAGTCTTGGAGGTTGGCATTGGTGGTTTCGGAGGCACGCGAACTCATGGCGGGGCGGAAACTAATTTCGCGACCCTGATTGACCTCGATGGTGTCTTCGTTGGTGCAAGAAGCAAGTGCGAAAGCTGCAAGAGGCAGCAAGTAGAGAGTGTGTTTCATAAAGTAAGTATAGTTAAATAGTTTCGTGTTTTCGTGTTACATATCGAGGTCGATATTCTCTGATTCCCAGGGATCTACGTCGGGTCGGAAGCCTCCGCCGGCGTCGATGGTGCGGGGAATGTTGAGTCCGCTGACTATGATGTGGACGTTTCGCGGATCGGGCGCTTGGCGAACCTGGTCGGTCACGTCGAAGGTCTGGTAGCGCTTCGTCCCGTCAGTGAACACCATATAAACAATTAAGGAGTGGGCATGGTTTGCTCCGGAGGGCTCGCCAAATGTTAAAAAGTTGCCCGTCAGGGTTTTATCGGTGCGATTTTCCGAGAGGGTGAAGGGCATGGTGACGGGCGTCTCCGTCGGCTTGCCTTGGCCCTGATAATATCCCTCGGCCAGGCCGGAGAGCGTGGCGTCGAGCGACGCGTCGGCAAGGTTTTGGATGTTTTCCACGTCGCGCACCTCCACGGAGTAATGACACGTAACTTCCTGAGGATAAAGCGTTACGGTCTGCTCCCGGGGGGTCATTTCGAGTGTCTGGTCGTCTTGGCGGTCGCCATAAAGCGGGCCGCCGGGCGATTGGGCCATGCGCTCTTCTTCGGCGCCGCGAGCGCGGGGCAGGGTGCGTGCATTCAGGCCTAAGGCGTCGAGGCGCGAGGCGTCGGGGGTGTAGATTTCAAAGAGGTTCGGATCCTGCTCGTTTCGGCGGTGGGCCCAGTCGGTGTTATCGCTGTTTTGGCCTATCACTGAGTAAGTTCCGGCGGGAATATGGACGCTGCCGCCATCGCGCCCGGCAAACTGGAAGCGCACGGGCTCGGCGGCCCCTTGGGCGTCGAAAAATATCGCCTCCATGGATTGCGGCGCCGCTTCGGGGGCGTTGCGCCAGTCGAAGGCCACGCGGACATTGCCGGCGTCGTCGTAAAGGATGTCTAAGTCTTTGTGGTTGCAGGAGTTAAGCGTCGCGGCTGCAAGCAGCGGAAGCATCATTTTCATCGCTTTCATAAGGCGCCTCCTTTCCGGGCATTGACGTTGCCCCGACCGATGAGCCACACGAGCGAAATCTCCGCCTTCGTCGGGCCTATCCAGTTGATTTTCTTGGTTTTATCCCAGATGTATTTGCCGCCCTCGGGGGTGTATTCCACGATTTTGCCGCCGGCATAACCCACGCCGATGGTGAAGTCGATGTTCAGTCGGCGGCTCACTGGGAGCGAGTAGCCGTATTCAAGGGCGGAAGTCAGCAGGCAGCGGTTCCAAAGCGAGTGGCCCGGGCGACCGCCCATGTAGCCTTTGCCGCCCATTTCAAAGTCGAAGGTCACGACGCCTGCGCTCAGGCCTAAGTGATGGCCCGTCAGCGGTTTGCG
>CAZLMV010000165.1:0-4635 GCA_964560625.1 uncultured Bacteroides sp.
TATAATCGGAGAACACGAAGAAAGTGCCGCAAGCAGCAATCATGCCGCCATGCAGGGCCACGCCATTACAAATGGAGGCCATGGTCAGTTCGGCTACGCCACTCTGCAGGAAGCGACCGCCAAAATCGCCGGCCGTCAGTGCGCGAGTCTTTTTCAGGAAGCCGTCGGTCTTGTCGCTATTGGCGAGGTCGGCGGAGCTGACCATCATGTTGCCAACATTTTCGGCAAGGACGCCAAGCACTGTGGCTGATTCGCTACGGCTGGCCTGATTCGGCTTGATGGGGATGTTTTTCCAGTCAATTTCCGGCATTTTGCCGTCAATGTAATCTTGAAGGAGTTTTGCTGCCTCGGGGTTCTTGGCGGCCCATTCTTTTTCGGCAGCATGGCGCTGGTCAGTGATCTTGATAAGCTCGGCTTTGCGGTCATCAAAGGCTTTTTGGACGTCGGGCCAGATTTCAAACGGCTTCTCAGGGTTGCCGCCAAGGTTTTTGATGGTGGCAGGGATGTCAGCGCCGGCTTTGCTCAGGGGCTGGCCATGGGTGCTGACGGCGCCTTCAAGGCTGCTGCCATCTGTGGCGAGGACTCCCTTGGCCATAATGGTGTGACCAATGATGAGGGTGGGGCGCTCCTGCTCGGCATGGGCCTGAGCCAAGGCGCCAAGGAGTGTTTCGGGGTCTGAGCCGTCGATGGTGATGACGTTCCAGTTCCAGGCGCGATATTTGGCGGCGGTGTCTTCGCCAGTCACTTCGCCAACCTTCGTGGAAAGCTGCACTTCATTGGCGTCATAGAACATAATGAGATTATGCAAACCAAGATGTCCGGCAATGCGTCCGGCGCCCTGAGAAATTTCCTCCTGGATGCCGCCGTCGGAAATAAAAGCATAAGTCTTGTGAGCGACGATTTCGCCAAACTGAGCGGCAAGCATACGCTCGGCAATCGCACAGCCCACGGCCATAACGTGGCCCTGGCCTAAGGGACCGGAAGAATTTTCAACTCCGCGCTCCACGTCGAGTTCCGGATGGCCGGGCGTCACTGAGCCCCACTGGCGGAACTCCTGAAGCTCTTCCATGGAGTACTTGCCCGTCATGGCAAGAATGGAGTAGAGCATCGGCGACATGTGTCCCGGGTCCATGAAGAAACGGTCGCGGGCTATCCATTTCGGGTCGCGAGGATCATAAACGAGGAAGCTGCCATAGAGAGCAGTCGTAAAATCGGCGCCGCCCATAGAGCCGCCCGGATGACCGGACTTGGCCTTCTCAACCATAGCGGCGATAAGCACTCGAGCATTATCGGCTGCGCGCGTAATCATTTGGTTTTGCATAATTTATCAGTCTGTAGCGACAAATACATGTAATAATCTACCTGCAAAGTTACGCATTTTCCCCGAAAAATAAAAGAGTGTCGGCTGAAAAAGTGGGTAATTGTTAATAAATTATGTGAGATAGTTGATTACCTGATTTAGTAGCGGAATATCACAATTATTTCACTTTGGTTACAATGAAAATTTGAAAGTTTTCCATTTTGAATTGCTAAACTATTTAGTATCAGTTGTTTGACAAAATCACACGCGCAAAAAGTTGACGGATTTGGGAAATTGTTGATAAGTTTTTTGAAGAAAAAGTTTGCAGGAATGGAGAATTTTGCGTAAGTTTGCAGTCCCTAAAACCTCTCACTTTTAAACCCCGAAAATGATTCAAACTATCGTAAAGCGTGATGGCCGCGTCGTTGGCTACAACGAAGAGAAAATCAAGGCTGCCATTCGCAAAGCTATGCTGACGACTGAACAGGGCGAGGATGAAGCTCTGATTCAGCGTATTACTGACCGCATCGGCATGTCAGGCAAGGAGCGCATGACCGTTGAAGAGATTCAGGACCGCGTAGAACTGGAACTGATGAAGTCGCCCCGCAAGGAGGTGGCCCGTAAATATATTGCCTACAGAAATCAGCGCTCTGTGGCTCGCCGCGCCAAAACTCGCGACCTCTTCCTCGAGATTATCGAGGCGAAGAATAACGACGTGACGCGCGAAAACGCCAACATGAACACCGACTCGCCCGCGGGCATGATGATGAAATTTGCCTCGGAGACGACCAAGCCTTTCGTTGACGATTATCTGCTGAGCGACGAGGCACAAGAGGCCGTGCGCCACAATCTCATTCATATCCACGACAAGGATTATTACCCGACCAAATCGCTGACCTGCGTGCAGCACCCCTTGGACCGCATCCTTAAGTATGGATTCATTGCCGGACATGGCGAATCGCGCCCCGCAAAGCGCATCGAGACCGCCAGCATCATCGGTTGCATCTCGCTGGAGACGGCTCAGAATGAAATGCACGGCGGCCAGGCAATTCCGGCGTTTGACTTTTACCTTGCGCCTTACGTGCGTTCCTCTTATATAGAAGAGGTGAAGACGTTGGAGCAGCTGACCGGTGAGGACCTCAGCGACCTTTATGACGTAGAGATTGACGATTACGTTAAGCGTCCGCTTGACGGCCTCAGCGGCAAGGAACGCCTGAAGCAGCACGCCATAAATAAGACTGCATCGCGTGTGCATCAATCCATGGAGGCGTTTATCCACAACATGAACACCATCCACAGCCGCGGTGGCAACCAGGTTGTGTTCTCCTCAATCAACTATGGCACAGACACTTCGGCCGAAGGCCGCTGCATTATCCGCGAATTGCTCCACAGCACTTTTGAGGGCGTAGGCAATGGCGCCACGGCGATTTTCCCCATTCAGATTTGGAAAAAGAAACGCGGGGTGAGCTATCTGCCCGGCGACCGCAATTATGACCTTTATCAATTGGCCTGCAAGGTTACTGCGCGCCGCTTCTTCCCGAACTTTGTCAACCTTGACGCCACGTTTAATCAGCACGAGAAATGGGACGCCAACGACCCGCAGCGCTATCTCTATGAGGTGGCCACGATGGGCTGTCGCACCCGCGTGTTTGAAAATCGCTATGGCGAAAAGACGTCGGTGGGCCGCGGCAACCTGAGCTTCACCACTATTAACATTGTGCGCCTTGCCATCGAGCTGATGAGCATCAAAGATAAAGAAGAACGCATTGACCGCTTCTTCAAGCGCTTGGATGAGGTGTTGGAAATCACTGCCCGCCAGCTTCATGACCGCTTTCTCTTCCAAAAGACGGCCTTGGCCAAGCAGTTCCCGCTGCTGATGTCGCGCCTATGGAACGGCGCCGACTCGCTCAAGCCCAACGAGACCATTGAGCCGGTTATTAACCAGGGCACGCTTGGCATCGGCTTCATCGGCTTGGCAGAATGTTTGGTGGCACTGACCGGCAAGCACCATGGCGAAGACGCTGAAAGCCAAAAACTTGGCCTCAGAATTATCAGCCACATGCGTTCGCGCGCCAATGAGTTCTCGGAGCGCTACGAGCATAATTACTCCATCCTCGCCACTCCGGCCGAGGGCCTCAGCGGTCGATTCACGCGCCGCGACCGCTCCACCTTCGGAGTGCTCCCCGGAATCACTGACCGCGACTACTACACTAACTCCAACCACGTGCCGGTTTATTACCACTGCTCGCCCGCCCATAAAGCCAAAATCGAGGCTCCTTACCACGAATTGACCCGCGGCGGCCACATTTTCTACGTGGAAATTGACGGCGACGCCACACATAACCCTCAGGCTATCATGGATATCGTGGACCTGATGGATAAGAATAACATTGGCTACTGTTCGGTGAACCATAACCGCAACCGCTGCATGGACTGCGGATATGAGGACGCCACGGAAAACCTGACCGAGTGCCCCCACTGCAAAGGCTCAAACATTGACCGCCTGCAGCGCATCACCGGCTACCTCGTCGGCACCACCGACCGCTGGAATTCCGCCAAGTTGGCCGAACTTAACGATAGAGTCATCCACAAATAAGCATATGAGTTTGAAGGTGCTTCAGATAGTTCCGGGGACGTCGGTTGACGGCCCCGGACTTCGCACTTCCGTCTATTTGGCGGGCTGCTCCCACGCTTGCCCGGGCTGTCAGAATCCTACCTCGTGGGACTTCAACGGCGGCGAGGAGATGACCCCCGAGGAAGTAGCCGAGATAGTGCTCAGCCATGGATTCAACATGACCCTGACCGGCGGCGATCCGCTGCTTCATTCAGACTTGGAGGCTGTGGAGAGGCTGATTGAGTTGGTTAGAGCAGGGGGGAAGACCGTGTGGGTCTACACCGGTTTTCTCTTTGAGCAAGTGGCGGCTAATCCGCGCTATCAGAAAATCTTGCAGATGGTAGAGGCGATAGTTGACGGCCCGTTTATCCAATCTCAGCTCACCAATCAGCTCCCCTTTCGAGGGTCAACAAACCAGCGAATAGTGCGTCCGGACGGCACAGATTACCCGCTATTTTAAAAAAAGCGGGCTTTTTTATTGCCGGAATGGAAATTTTTAGTTAATTTTGCACTTAAATGTTAAAATGATGTTTTAAACTATTAAACATTTAGCGCGTCTAAGTGTTAAATTTATATAAGCATACTGACAAAAAATGAAAAAATCTACAATCTGGTTCCTCACCATCATCATGGTGTTTACGTTCATCGGGCTGATTTATGTGCAGTTTCTGTACATGAACAGCATGGTGAGAATGCGTAATGACCAGTTTGAAGAAAACGT
>CAZLMV010000166.1:0-4559 GCA_964560625.1 uncultured Bacteroides sp.
CTAACAACCCACGTGTCAGAATACCCACCCCCGGCTATTCTGACACTCTAATATTTTAAAAATACCCCACCATGAAAAAAGCCCTAACAATCCTACTGATCACCCTCGCCTCAACCATCGCCGCCTACGCCGACGCCCTCGGCGTCGAACTCCCATACTATGTCGTTGGTTGGATGAATCTTCGCACTGATAAAAAATACCAACCTATAAATGAGGCTGGCACTGTGACAATCCTCTTAAGCGGAGAATCTCCCGACCAAACATTAACCGTGACCGTTTACAAATCAGATGGTTCTATAATAGAGCAAAAAAACACCCCATTAGTATTTACGTCTAACCAAGAAAATTGTAGATTCAGCAATTCTATCCCCGAAGGAGACGAAGATTACTATGAAGAATACCTCACCCTGCACTGTCACAAGGGCTTGACAGGATGGCTCAAATTTTGCCAACCTAAAGACGAAGACTACGTAGAACTCTACTACGCCACAATGTACTACACATGCTTAATAATCCTCCCCTCCGACACCTGGCCAGCAATCTCCTCGCTCGTAACCCAATTCGCCACCCCAAAATAATCCCCCCTCAAGCGACCACCTCAATGCAGTTTACTTAGCGCGAGAAATTTCTGGGGAGGGCACCCGCCCCCGGGTACCCGGCGTCGACAAAACCCTTTGTCGATAAAAGAAGCCGCTTTGCGCGGCTCGGCACGCGACAATACCCCTTAGAGCTCCTCATTCTTCTCCAATAATGCCCTCAAGACGAAAATAACATAACGCATCAGGCAAAAAATGCAACGAAAAAGTTGCATTTCTTAGGGTATTTCGCTATCTTTGCACTATGATTACGAAAAAGCAAGTTGATATTTGCATTTCCTTTCATAAGGCGGAACACCCTATGTCCTACCCTCTCAAAAATGAAAACAATGGAAAACATTAAGCTTTTGCCGGGCGAAAAGATTTTTCAAGAGATCCGTACGGCCAACTTCCGCAAAGAAGAGTACACCTATGTCCACACCGGAATCATTGACTCAGAGGGCGACACTTGGACCACGAGCGAAATGGACGAGGCCAACATCTTTCAAGTCTATAACCAGTATCGCCTACGCCATGGCATTCCCTTTCCTGATGAAATCAAAGGAATAAGAGAGCATTACGGACTGTCTGCTGCTAAAATGGCTCAAATTCTTGGCTTCGGCATTAATCAGTACCGGATGTATGAAGACGGGGAAGTGCCCAGCGTGTCGAATGCGCGAACAATTATCGCTGCACGCGAAAAAGAGGTCATGATGCAATTCATAAAGGCCTCAAAATCAGAATTAACAGACCGAGATTATGCCCGAATAGTCAAGAAAATTCAGTCCACCGGCGACTATAAAACGATTTCCACCCCAACGGAATTCACCGGCTATCGCTCCCTCACTCCGAAAAAGGTGGCCGATGCAGTGCGTTTAATCCTAACAAACATCGGCGCTACGTTTGTCACAAAAATGAATAAACTGCTCTTCTACGCCGATTTTATCCACTATAAAAACCATGGCTTTGGAATCACGGGCATCACTTACAAGGCACTTCCCTATGGCCCGGTACCTGAAAATTGGGCTTCTCTCTATGGTTCATTAGAGGGAGTTGAGATGGCCGAATATGTTTATCCAAGCGGTCAAAGCGGCATACGTCTTGAATCAAACCAGCAACACCAAAACTCACTCAACAATTTGGAAATTGACACAATCAATCACGTATGCACTCTGTTTTCAGCCATGAGCGCCGGAGAAATCTCTCAAACAAGCCACCAAGAACAAGCCTGGATTAAAAACCACCAATCCCGCTCTTCCATCTCTTATCAAGACGCTTTTGCCCTCAACTACGCCTAACAGATTATTAATAACCAAAATAAACTATTATGAAGACGTTAATTAATCGCATCGTGTTTGTCGCCATTATGGCTTGTTGCTCTGTGTGGGTTAGCGCGGAGTCGGTGATACTTTATAGTGAGAATGGGCAGGGAGGGATTCGGCAGACGCGCGCGGAGGTCACCGTGGCCGACGGCCAATACGTTGTCAAATTTCCGAAGCCCTCTTATGGGAGCACCCGGACCACAACGGTGCAAATCCCCGTGCAGCGCGTAAAAGACTCCGCAAGCATCATGTACCGCCAAAAGAAATGGGCCGAAAAATACCCCTACGCCATCGAAGTAAATGGAGGATGGGGAAGCTCCGACATCTACTACTTCAATATGCAATCCCGCTGGTTCCCCGCCCCTACTTACGACCCCAATGACCCCTATAAGATGACCCCCATCAAAAAACTGAGGGTGTATAGAGATGGCGATAGAGGCCCCGAACCCGTCGACGTCGTATTAATTGACTATCAAGGAAGTCTATACTTATACTTTGGCGACGATTACTTCGTAGGCGACGTGGAAAACAACGCCCGGCCACTCGACTTCGCCCCCTCTTGGTCACGACAATACAAATACCGAGGCAGAATCTCCGGCGGCTGGACCGTCTACTTTAACCTATAACGCAACCTACAAGAGGGGAGATTTCATTTTTTGAAAAGTTTTTTGTAACTTTGCAGAAAATTTTTGCTATGAAGTTTAATGAATATAAGGTGAATGACCCCGTGGGGGTTAATAAGTCAATACTTGAGCGCTGGAAGCAGCAGCGCCTTTTTGAGCGTTCCATCTCGGAGAGGGAGGGAGCGCCGTCGTTCGTTTTCTTCGAGGGTCCGCCGTCGGCCAACGGCCATCCGGGCATCCATCACGTTCTCGCACGCACGATTAAGGATATCATCTGCCGCTACAAGACCATGCGCGGCTTCCAGGTTAAGCGCAAGGCGGGGTGGGACACTCACGGCCTTCCCGTGGAGCTCGGTGTGGAGAAAACCTTGGGAATCACCAAGGAAGATATCGGCAAGAAGATCTCGGTTGACGATTATAACGCCGCCTGCCGCAGCGAGGTGATGAAGTTTACCGACGAGTGGGAACAGCTGACCTCACTGATGGGTTATTGGGTCGACATGAAGGACCCGTATATCACCTACGATAACCGATATATTGAGTCGGTGTGGTGGCTCCTGAGCCAGGTTTATCAGAAAGGCCTGCTCTATAAGGGGTACACGATTCAGCCTTACAGCCCGGCTGCGGGCACGGGCCTGTCGACCCATGAGCTGAATCAGCCCGGCTGTTATCGCGACGTCAAGGACACCACTTGCATTGCCCAGTTTGAGGTCACGGACCCGATTGAGGCCATGCAGACCGGCTGGGGCACGCCCGTGTTATTAGCCTGGACCACAACGCCTTGGACCCTTCCGAGCAACACGGCCCTTTGCGTTGGCCCCGCCATAGATTATTGCGTCGTCAAGACTTTCAACCCTTATAGCGGCGAGAAAATCACCTGCGTGGTGGCCGAGGCGCTGCTTGGCTCCGTGCTTAACGCCAAGGGTGAAAACGGCGACTTTGACGCCTATCAGAAGGGCGACAAAGTGGTGCCCTGGGCCGTCGTGGCACGTCTTAAGGGCGAGGAGCTCGTCGGCATGCACTATAAGCAACTTTTCCCGTGGGTGAACCCGGGCGAGGGCGCTTTCCGCGTGATTCCCGGCGACTATGTGACCACGGCCGACGGCACGGGCATTGTCCACATTGCCGGCACGTTTGGCGCTGATGACCTGCGAGTTAGCCGCGCCGCGGGAGTTCCGCCGCTCCACCTGATTGACCGCGACGGCAACATCCGCCCGATGGTTGACCTCAAGGGCCGCTTCTATCGCCTCGAAGAGCTTGACCCGCAGTTTGTTAAGGACATGGTCAACGTGGAGGCCTACAAGGAATTCGAAGGCCGCTTCGTCAAGAACGCCTACGACCCCGCCGCCACGGAAGAGACTGAAACTCTTGACGTTAGCCTCTGCCTCTGGCTCAAACAGCAGGGCAAGGTCTTCAAGATCGAAAAACACGTGCACACCTACCCCCACTGCTGGCGCACGGACAAGCCGGTGCTCTACTATCCGCTCGACTCCTGGTTTATCCGCTCGACGGCCGTGCGCGAACAGCTGATGAAGGCCAACGAGGAAATCCTCTGGAAGCCCGCGTCGACGGGCTCAGGCCGCTTCGGTAAATGGCTTGAAAACCTGCAGGACTGGAACTTAAGTCGCTCGCGCTACTGGGGCACTCCGCTGCCCATCTGGCGCACGGAGGATGCCCGCGAGGAGATCTGCATCAGCTCCGTCGAGCAGCTTTCGGCCGAGATTGACAAAGCTGTGGCTGCCGGATTGATGCCCTCTAACCCGCTGACCGACAAAGGTTTCGTCCCCGGCGACTACTCCAAGGAGAACTACGAGAAAATCGACCTCCACCGCCCCTACGTTGACGACATCGTCCTCCTGTCGCCCTCAGGCAAGCCGATGAAGCGCGAACTGGACCTGATCGACGTATGGTTCGACTCGGGCGCTATGCCCTTTGCCCAGCAGCACTATCCCTTTGAAAATCAGGAGAAAGTGGACTCGGGCGAATGTTTCCCCGCCGACTTCATTGCCGAGGGCGTAGACCAGACCCGCGGCTGGTTC
>CAZLMV010000167.1:0-4536 GCA_964560625.1 uncultured Bacteroides sp.
CATCTCGCCGCCTTTGTCGTAGGCCGCGGGGTTTTCCTGGAGGCGTTCGGTGACGGTTTTGTCGTTGATTATCAGCGGCTTATTGGCGGGGGTGGATTGCTCCAAGAGGTCGAGGATATTGAGCAGCTTGCGGGCGTCGCCGCCGGCAAAGCGGAAGAGGGCGTCGGTTTGCTCGACTTGGACGTCGCGCTGAGAGAGGATTTCGTCGCGCTCAATGGCGTGATTCAGAAGGGTTTGGAGCTCCTCGGCCGTCAGCGGGCGCAGGGTGTAGACCTGGCAGCGGCTCAGCAGCGGGCGGATGACCTCAAACGACGGATTTTCCGTGGTGGCGCCAATCAGCGTCACCACTCCGCTCTCCACGGCCCCAAGCAGCGAATCCTGCTGCGACTTGGAGAAGCGGTGAATTTCGTCGATGAACAAAATCGGACGCCCGGAGGCAAACATCGAGCGCGAGTCGGCGCGGCATTGCTCAATGACTTCGCGGACCTCCTTGACCCCGGCATGGACGGCCGAGAGCGTATAGAAAGGTGCGTGAGTGGCATTGGCAATGATGCGCGCAAGGGTGGTTTTGCCCACACCCGGCGGGCCCCAGAGGATGAACGAGGAGACGCGCTCCTGCTCAATCATGCGGCGGAGGATGGCGTCGGGGCCCACGAGGTGGGACTGCCCGACGTAGTCTTGGAGAGTTTGCGGGCGCATGCGCTCGGCTAAGGGTGCTTGCATAGGATTCGGGTGTTGTCAATTAGGGTTAAGTCGCCCGAGTCAAGGAGTCGGCGCACGATGCCGACGGCTCGCTCCGGGTTAAGTTTTGAACGCTTGACCAGCTCGCGAAGTTCAATCTCCTCGGCGGCCAATTGCTTGATCAGCTCCTCGTCAGATTCCGTGCGCTCAGGCCGGGAGTGGCGGCGGGCGGCGCGGCAGGTGTCACACGTGCCACAGGCGCGCGCGGGCTCCTCGCCGAAGTATTCGAGGATGACGTTGGCGCGGCAGACTGAGGGGTCAAACACGAAGCGCTTCATGGCGTCGAGGCGCTGCTTCATCAGCTCGCGCCGAAGGTCGTAGACGGCCTTGGGAAGCTCAATGTGTTTGGCCAAAATGCGCCGCGAGGGGAAGAAGAGGAAAGGCTGCTGGCGGCGGGGAATGTAGTGGAGAGCGTGCATGCGCGTCAGGGCCAAGAGCGACTGATAGACGGCGTCGGGGTGCATCTGCAGGCGGGTAGATATGACCGTCTCGGAGATCTGGACATAGTCGGCAAACACTCCCGAGCAGTTGCGCAAAATGTATTGCAGCACTTCGTCTTGCTCCGGAGTGAGCTGCAGGGAATAGAGCTCATGTTTGGGCGCAATCATCATCACGCGTGCGCGCGCGTCCACTTCTTCTACGAAGTCAATGTAGCCGGCCAAGGAGAGCAGCCGCAGGGCCGAGCGCGCCGGGCCTTCCTGGAGCCGATAGCGCTCCACGAACTTGCCGAAGTCGAAGTCAAAAACCTTGTTGAACCCCTCGCCCAAGGCAAGGTCGATGAAGAGGCAGGCCTTTTCATAGATGTCGGCAATGTAAGGCTTGGGCGGAAAAGACTCGCTCAGGCGCCTGGAAATCACCCCTTTATCGGCCGCGGAGGCTATGACCACGGCATAACAGGGCTCGCCGTCGCGCCCCGCGCGGCCGGCCTCTTGATAGTATTCTTCGATGGAGGAGGGCAGGTCGTAGTGGACCACCACGCGGACGTCAGGCTTGTCGATGCCCATGCCGAAGGCGTTGGTGGCCACCATCACCCGCGCGCGCCCTTCCTTCCAGCGCTGTTGCTTCCGGTCTTTGTCTTCGGGGGCGAGGCCGGCGTGATAGTAATCGGCTGATATGCCGTTACTTATCAGCGTTTCGGCGATTTCGCGGGTGCGGCGGCGCGAGCGCACGTAGACAATGGCCGAGCCGCCCGTGTTTTGCAATATGGTCAGCAGCCGCTCGGGCTTATCTTCCGCATAGCGAACGATATAGCTGATATTTGGCCGCGCGAACGACTTTCGAAACACCCGAAACCCCGGGCGGAACTCCAAGAGGCGCGTAATGTCGTCAACCACCTGCGGAGTGGCCGACGCCGTCAGCGCCATCACCACGGCCTGCGGAAAGAGCCGTCTCAGCTCCGCCAAGGCCAAGTAGGAGGGCCGGAAATCGTAGCCCCACTGGCTGATGCAGTGAGCCTCGTCGACGACGATCATCGACACATTGAAATCCTTCAGGCGGTCGCGGAAATTATCGTTTTTCACCCTTTCGGGGCTGAGATATAGGAACTTAACCTTGCCCAACTCGGCCTTTTGCATGCCTAAGCGGGCCTCGGCGCGGGTCAGGCCCGAGTGGATGTAGGTGGCGGGAATGTCGTGGGCGCGGAGGTTGTCCACCTGGTCCTTCATCAGCGAAATCAGGGGCGTCACCACGATGGTCAGCCCGGGCATCAGCAGCCCCGGCACCTGGAAAGTGATGCTCTTGCCGCCGCCCGTGGGGAGCAGGCCCAAGGTGTCGGCCCCGCTCAGCGCGGAGTCAACAATCTCGGCTTGCAAGGGGCGGAAAGAGTCGTAGCCCCAGTATTTCTGCAGGACCTCGGTGGGCGTCATTCAAAGATTATCTCCTTGACTAACAGTTGATAAGGCATGCCGGCGGCATGATGCTTATTCTCCTCGATGGTGTAGATCAGAGTGAACGGCTTGCCCGCGGCCACCTGGTCAAAATCCTTGGCAAAATTGAAGGCTATGGCATTGAGCGGCTCCGTCACCGTCGGGTCCACCACGTCGAGCTTGATGTGCTCGAGCTGCTTGCCGACGATTTTCGACGTCCCGCAGTCGCGCACGCCCCGGGTGCGAAACACCGGCTTCGTGTTGCCCGGCCCGTAAGGATTAAACGCGTTGAGCACCTGCACCAACTCCGGCGAGATCTCCGAAAACGTGATGTCGGCGTCGATTTCGCAGGCCGGCTTCATCTGCTGAGGGGTGATGTTGGCCGCAACGTATTCCTCAAAGCGCCGCGAAAACTCCTTGATGTTTTCCGGCTTCATGCTCAGGCCCACGGCATAAGTGTGGCCGCCGAAATTCTCCAACAGGTCCGCACACGATTCCACCGCCGCATAAATGTCGAAGCCCTGAACCGAGCGCGACGACCCCGAGGCCAAGCCGTTGGTCAGCGTCAACACCACCGCCGGCTTGTAATAATCCTCCGTCAGGCGCGAGGCCACGATGCCGATGATGCCGCGATGCCACGATTCGTTGTAAATCACTATCGACTTGCGCTCGGCGGCCAAGTCGCCCCGCTCCTCGAGGATGGCGTTGGCCTCGTCGGTGATGATCTTGTCAAGTTCCTTTCGGTCAGAGTTATAGCCGTCAATCTCCTGGGCAATGCGCAGCGCGTCGGCCGCGTCGCGACTCACTAACAGATCCACGGCCTCGCGGCCGCTCTGCATGCGCCCCGAAGCGTTGATTCGGGGCCCGATTTTGAAAATCACGTCGGAAATGGTGATCTCCTTGCGCGTCAGCCCGCAAATCTTCATGATGGCGCGCAGGCCCATGTTCGGATTCGTGTTCAGCCGCCGCAGACCGTGATAAGTCATCACGCGATTTTCGCCAATCATCGGCACGATGTCGGCCGCAATGCTCACCGCAACCAAGTCAAGCAACGCATCCAACGGCGCCTGAGGCAACCCGTTTGACAGCGCAAACGCCTGCATCAACTTGAACCCCACGCCGCAACCACTCAAGTGGCTAAACGGATAAGTGCTCCCCTCCAACTTCGGATTAAGGATAGCGATGGCATCCGGCAGCTCCTGGCCCGCAACGTGATGATCACAAATTATGAAGTCTATGCCCAACGTCTTGGCATAAGCAATCTCATCATTAGCCTTGATTCCACAATCAAGAATAATGATCAACTTGACGCCGGCGGCCGCCGCCTCGTCAATCACGTGTTTCGTAATCCCATACCCGTCATCATAACGGCCCGGGATATAATAATCAATCTGCGAATAAAATTGCGACAGATACTTGTAGACCAAGGCCACTGCCGTGGTCCCGTCCACATCATAGTCGCCATAAACCAATATGCGCTCCTTGGCGCCCATAGCCTCATTCAGCCGACCCACGGCCACGTCCATTCCCGGCATCAGAAACGGATCATGCAGGTCTGCCAACGACGGCGAAAAAAACTTCCGCGCCTCCTCAGGCGTAGTTACGCCGCGCTCCCTCAGCAACTTAACCACCACGGGAGTTGCTTGAAAACGCTCACTCAGAGGCGTCCGGTCTGATTCAGCCGGGTCATTGAGGCGGGAGGCGGAGTGGTTTGTGGCTCTTGAGTTCCATTTTTCGGTCATTTATGTTATTTTTTTATTATTAAGCGAACGTAAGCGACTCGCTGCCACTTAATTAGGCGCAAGTCCATAGCCGCAAGCCTGACCGAGAAGAGCCGAGAGGGAGAGCAAAATCCGGCAATTTGGCTCTTCAAAGTTACAAAAAATCCCCCACACCCCCCAAATATTTAACCATTTTTCACACTCCCGAG
>CAZLMV010000168.1:0-4534 GCA_964560625.1 uncultured Bacteroides sp.
CCCGAGATGGTGGGGCCGACTTCGTCCCAGCCGGTGATTTGGGCCGCGGTGGGCAGGCCCACGAGCGTCATGCACAAAAGCACGAGGCTCACTAACGTTGAATGTTTCATCTGTAGGAAATGAATTAATGATATGTGATAAATGTTGCTGAAATTTCCGCTTTTACGCTGCAAAGTTAATAACTTTCCCCTCCCCAAACCATTTCATTCCATTTCATTTTCACCAAGGGGCGAAAAAAGCCCGCTTGGCGGGCGTCAGAGCTTAGGCACGTTCGTAGGCCCAAGGGGCCGAGAGCGTGTGTGTCCGAGCTCCTCACCCGATAGGAGTCGCATAGCGACGACAGGAGCGTCCGCCGGGGATTCTGCTACCGCTACGCGGTTTATATTCAAATGGTTAGCGTTAATAAACACGCTCTCGGGCCTATTCGGCCCTCCGAACGTGCCTAAATTCTGACGCCCGCTCTGCGGGCTTTTTCGGGTTTATCCGTATTTCCTTTAACCGAGATCGAAAGAGTGAATTATTTCACCATTATAAATGAGGTCAACACGGAATGGGGGATATGAAAAACTTGCATCATTATTGATGCTATCTACGATAGCTCGAGTCATGTTGTCCCATTCCCAGGGCCATATCGAATCGTTTTGGTATTGGTCCATTACTTCAGCTGCGATACATTCGTTACAATCACCATAGGTGTAGTATACGTCTGTGTAATCGGGATGTTCATTAAGCCACTTGGTAACGGATTCGGCGTCATCTCCAACACCGAATGCCACAAAATCTTTACCATTTGTGGCAAATACGACGTCGTCATCACCAACGCTATCTTCATCGGGACCGAAGTATTTATCTCCGTATTTGTGTAGTGGTAACGCCACACGGTCGGTCTGTTCTGCCAAAGCGACAGACTTCTCATATAGTGATTTAATATCTTCCATAGGTGAATTTTCTGTGTTTTCTTTCGTTTCCTCTTTTTCGTCGCGCTGGTAGGAGAGGTATTCTTCCATCTTTTCTTTGGTCATGCCTTTGGGGAGTTCGGCAGCGGCGGCGAGGGTGATTCCGTCTAATACTTTGACCCAGTTGTCGGGCGTATAGACTTTGACTTTGAGGTTGAGTTCGTCTTGGAAGGCTTCTTCGAACTTGCCAACGGTGCGGCTGGTCCGGCACTCCAATTCGCCCTCTTTTGCTCCCAGCGACACCAAGGTCGCGTCGTCAGCGGCTTCGCTGCGGCCGTCGTAGACGCGCAGCACTCCACCGCCTACTTCGTTGCTATACTGCTCCTTGAGCTCAGCAACGGTGGTTGTTGGGGTGATTGTGAATTTTGCCATATTTAAAAAGTGGCATTTGTTTTTTATGGTTTTAAATGAATGGTTAGCGCTGATACACACGCTCTCGGGCATGCGGCCCTCCGTGCCTAAGTTCTGACGCCCGCTATGCGGGCTTTTTCATTGGCGAGGGGAATCGAGAGGGTATGGCTGCCCCCCCGATTTTGATTATTGCTATTAATCCCTCGTAGATGTCAAGAAAGCAGGATATTATTCTTCCTCTTCTTCATCTTCATCCTCTGCTTCACATTGGGGAATGAGCGAAACAGGAGAATCGGAATGCTTGCCGGCCGTATACAATTCAAGAAGTCGTGAGAGAACTTCGTAGTTTGCATGACTCCCGTCCAGGGCGTTCCACGTGTCATTCTCTATTTCATCTTCATCGTTATTCAAGTATTCCGTTACATAGAGATTTTGGTCTTTTACTTGAAATTGGATGGCCTTAAGAAAGCGGCTGCAGTTTTCATCGAAGTCGACGACTGCACAATCGATGGCGTATGCTACTTTTTGCTTTTCATAGTCATCGTTTGTGCTGTAGATGTAGGTTCCATCGGGGATAATCTCGAAGAACAATTCCTGGATGCGATTTTGGGTAGCGAAAGCAAGAATCTTGTGGAGTTCTTCTTCTAACTCTGTTATTTTGTCTGACATGTCAATAGATTGATTTGTTGTAGTATGATTGAGAGTATTTGATTCTTCTGACTTTAACTCCGTTTCCTCTTTTTCGTCGCGCTGGTAGGAGAGGTATTCTTCCATTTTTTCTTTGGTCATGCCTTTGGGGAGTTCAGCTGCGGCGGCGAGGGTGATTCCGTCTAATACTTTGACCCAGTTGTCGGGCGTATAGACTTTGACTTTGAGGTTGAGTTCGTCTTGGAAGGCTTCTTCGAACTTGCCAACGGTGCGGCTGGTCCGGCACTCCAATTCGCCCTCTTTTGCTCCCAGCGACACCAAGGTCGCGTCGTCAGCGGCTTCGCTGCGGCCGTCGTAGACGCGCAGCACTCCACCGCCTACTTCGTTGCTATACTGCTCCTTGAGCTCAGCAACGGTGGTTGTTGGGGTGATTGTGAATTTTGCCATATTTAGCGTTGATTGTAAAAGATGTATCAGCTGATTCGCTCTACGTTGAAGTAGTTTACTTCGACGTGGCTCGGGTGCACGTCTAATCCCAATTGCTGCTTGACGGCTTCTGCGATTCTGTTGTGGTTCAGAGCGTTAACGCCGTTGGGCGTAGCAATCTGCAGCGTGGTTCCCTTGGGGATTCTTCCTGCGCTCAGGGATTGTTTTGCGGTAATTTTAAAAAGTGCCATTGGTTTTTTATGGTTTTAAATGAAGGGTTAGAATTCGAGGGTGTAGGTTGTCAGGTGTTTGTCTGTAAGGTAGTCGGGGAAGTGGTGGCATCTTGCGGCGACTATCATTTTGTCGAAGGGGATGACCTGACGGGAGAGAGGCGTTTCGTAGCCGCCAAGTTCGGTGTTGTCGCGCTTGAGGGCTTGCCACACGAGCGTCTGCAGCTCTTCCGTGTCTGCGCCGGCCTGGATTTGGTCGATATTGTCAAGCAGGAGGCCGGAGAAGGCAAATTGGCCGTCGACTATATAGCCGTTAATCTTTTTGCTGACCGCGGGGAAATCGCCTTCGGTGAGCGTTGCGAGGTCGATGGTCATAAAGGTCCGGTCGGGCATACGGGTCGGGATCGTGTCCAAGCCGCAATGATTTTCCGGGTCTATGATCAGAGCCGAGGTGTAATTGCGGGAAAGGGCATCAATCAGCTCCTGCTCTTTTTCGAGCCGGAGATCCTTTGTGCCGTCAAACCATTCGCTGCTGTCAAGTACGCTCATGTCGGGTCGTCATCCGGCTCTCAGGGATGCTCTTAAATTGTTGATAATGGGGTGAACAAAACGCGTGAGAGCCAGTTCTGCTACCCGTTCCGCTATCTGAGGCCTTCGCATTGCCCATCTCAGTTGAACGAGCAAATCTGCAGAAGCCTCACGCGATATAAATAGGGTACAGTTTCGGGGGGGTGTGCACACTATCTCTCACATAAGCCGTCTACCGGTTTGCTTCATCCTTGACTGAGATTTGAAAGTTGCGAAGTTTCAGATAGCCAAGAAAGAGCGTGTCAGTTTACGCCTTTTGTCATTATTTCGGTGCAAAATTAATAAATAATTCCTTTAGATGCAAGAATTTTAGGGAAAAAGTGGAAATGAAATAAATTGAAACGATTCCTTTGAAAATTATGTGCTAACTTTGCAATGGAGATTTAGCTCAGGAACTCAGTTCCGCTATCTAAGTCCTTCGCACCGAGAACTGCCGGAGAAATTTGGCAGTTCTTTTTAAAATTCTTAAATTTGCAGCGCATGGCCGTAGAATCTAACAATAGTTCCATCTCCGGATATCTTGCCGTGGTGGGCGAGGAGCAGGTCTCCCCGACCTTCACGGACGTGGAGCTTTATGCCCGCTCGGGCCATTCCATTTTGCTGCGCGCCAAGCGTTATGGCCAGTGGTGGATGCTCAAGGGCTTAGACTCCGAGTCGGCCGAGGTCGGCGTCTATAATCAGATGCTCAAAAAGGAGTTTGACATCCTGATTCGCATGCAGCATCCCGGGATTGTCCACGCCAGCGAAATGGTCACTCTCAGCGGCGAATTTGCGGGCGCGTATATCGTCATGGAGTGGCTCGACGGCATGGACTGGAACCAGTGGGCCCGGGAGCCGCACACCACCGAGGAGAAGCTCAACGTCTGCCGCCAACTCTTTGACGCCGTGGCTTACGTCCATTCGCAGGGAGTCGTGCATCGCGACCTCAAGCCCGAAAATATCATCATTACCCACAACGGCAACTATCTGCGAATCATCGACTTCGGCCTCTCTGACTCGGAGTTTTTCTCCATTCTCAAGCAGCCGGCCGGCACGGTGGGCTATATGTCGCCCGAGCAGCAGACGCAATCCGTGGCCGACGTGCGCAACGATCTCTACTCCCTTGGCGTGCTCATGGAGCGCCTCGACTTGCCCCGGCGCTATCGCCCCGTGCTGCGCCGCTGCAAAGGCCCCATTGACCGCCGCTACCCCAACATTACCCTCCTGCGCCGGGCCTTTGACGCCGCCGGCAGCCGCCCGCGTTTCCCCTGGCTCATCGCCCTGATGCTGCTCCTCACCCTCGCCGCCGCCCTCCTCCTCATCACCCCCAAAACCGACCCCCAACCCCAAGAAATC
>CAZLMV010000169.1:0-4509 GCA_964560625.1 uncultured Bacteroides sp.
CTTTGAGGTATTCATTCGCCTCAAAATCATTGCCTTGGGCGCGGAGAATGTCGCTAAACAGGACGTATGCGCGCGCCAGCCAGTAGGCATGGGGCGGATTGGCGTCGATGAGCGCTTCGATTTCGGTCTGCGCCTTGGTGAGGTTTCCGGCTTGGAATTCGGCGTCGGCAATGTCGTAGGCGGCGCGTGTGCCGTAAAGATTTTCGGGATGCTTGGCCAATTCGCGGCGCAGGGTCAGGGCCTCGGCGTTGCGGCCCGATTCGGCCAGCGCTCCGGCGCGAATAAACTTCACTTCGGGGAGGTCAGAGCCGGCAGCGGCACCCGACTGGAGGATGTTTTCTGACACGGCGATGATCACCTCCGAGCGGCCCAAGTCGCGGGCGCTGCGGAGCTGGCCCATGCGGGCGGTATGGCGCATGGAGGCAGTCGAGGCGCGTTTCTCCAAGGCTGCATAGCGCGTCAGGGCCCGCTCGGTCATGCCAAGGTCAAATTCGGCCTTGGCGGCGATATTCATGGCCTCCTCGGCCTCTTCGGCGTCGGGATATTTGGACAAGAGCTGCTCGCTAAGGGTCAGTCGCTCTGAGGGTTGGGTGGCCGCGCGAGCCTTGCGCAGAAGTTGCATGGCGGCGATGGCGTTGCGCTCCACTTCGTCGAGCTGCGGCGCGCCGGCCGTCGACATCAGGAAGGCGTTGAGCTCCTCAATGTCGCCCCGCTCGGCATAGATTCCCTTGAGGTCCTGCACGGCAAGTGAGGCCTCGGAGCTCGACGGATGGCGGGTGATGACCTGCTTGTAATAATCTATGGCGCGGTCGGTCTTGCCGGCGTTGCCGTTGAGGATTCCGAGCTGGAGCAGGGCGTTGCGTCCCTGTTTTGTGGCGGGGAATTCGGCGGCGATGGTTTCGTAGGTGGTGATGGCTTGCGCCTGCTTGCCGGAGGCGCTGAGGGTCAGGGCCTTTTCGGTCAGTGCGGCGGGGCGCAGGGATGATTGCGGGAACTGGCTGAGCACCTTGTCAATCGTGGCGAGTTTGTCGGCCGACTTCCCCAAGTGGCCTTGCATGATGGCTTGCTGGAGCAGGGCATAGTCGCCGGTCGTTGGGTTCAGATCGTACGCCTCCTTGTAGGTTCGCAGGGCTGAGGCGAAGTCTGACGCATAATAATATGTGTCGGCAATGCGGGTGCGGGCGTCGGTCTTGGCGTCGGCGGGGAGCTGCTTAAGTTGCTCTGCTGCTTGGAATTGCGTGCGGGCGTCGGCATATTTTCGCTGGCCGAACAGGGAGTAGGCAAGGTTATAGGTTGCCGTGGCGCTATTCGGGTCATTCTTAGGCGCTTGGCGCAGGAATTCGCGGTAGTTTTTCTCGGCCTGAGTGTAGTTTTTCTGATCGTAGTAAGCGTCTGCAAGCCAGAGAGTTGTCTGCCGCGCAATGTCGGGATTCTGCTTCTTGAGCTTGTCGGCTTGAGTGAGCAGGTCAATGGCCTTGGCCGCGTCGCCGCTCTGGAGGGCGCGCGAGCCGAGCACGAAGAGCACCTGCTGGCGGGCCGACTGAATCTGCGGAGTGTTGGTTTTCAGCGCGTTAAGTGAGCGCAGGGCGCCTTCATAATCGTTGGTGGCCATGTAGCCTTTGACGAGGTAGTCCTGCACGGTGGCGGCATTTTTTGAGTTCGGATAGCGGCGTATGAAGTCCTCAAGGGTCTGCACCGACGAGCCGAAGGGCACGCGGCCGCCGTCGACCTGCGCCACGGCATAATTATAATATGCCTGCTCGGTGATTGCCGGGTCAAAGTCCATTTTGACGGCTTTTTCGAAGCTGAGGATTGCCGCGGCGGCGTTGCCCTCGGAGAGGTATGACTGGCCAATGGTGAGCGCAGCGCTCTGTCCCATAGCGTTTTGCAGCTCCGTCACGGGCGCCAAAAGGTCAATTGCGCGGTCATAGTCGGCGCGGGAATAATCGTCGGTGCCCACGATGTAGCGCACGCTCAGCGGGGCCTCCTCGGGGTGCTGCTCCAAGTAGGGGCGCAGGAGGCTAAGTGCCTTATTTTCATTGCCTAAGGCGAATTGCGACTCGCCACAAACGCGCTGAGCCTCGGCTGCAAATTCGGAGTCGCTGCCAATGAGCGGTTCGGCCAATCGGATGGCCTCCTTATAATTTCCCTCCTTAAATCGGATTTGCGCAAGATAATAGTCGGCGCTGTTGCCCGGCTCGCGGTTGCGGTCCACTTGCTCTAACAGGCTGATAGCCTGCGGATAATCTTCGCGCAGATAGGCAATGTAGCCGCGATAGAAGAGCGCGGGATTGGCATATTGGCCCTTGCCGGAAAGGGAGGAAAACAGGCGCTCGGCGCCGTCCAAATTTCCGGTTTTGAGCATGGAGAAGGCGCGCCGATAGTCGAGTTGCTCGGCCTGCGCGGGCTCTAAGGCGTTGCGGCTGATTTGGTTCAGCTGGCGCAAGGCGGCGCTGTAATTGCCTGAGTAAAAGGTCAGTGAGGCGAGCATCAGTCGCGCCGGTTCGCGCTTGGGCGAAGCAGGAAATTGCTGGATAAAAGCGGTCAGCAGGGCTCCCGCGTCGGCCATTTCGGCGCGATAAGAGGCCACGGCCTGGAGCCACATCAATTTTTCGCGCTCCACGGAGCCGAGCTCTAAGGCGGCCTTACATTGGTCAATGCAGCCAATGAAATTGCCGTCGGCCAACATCAGGGCGGCGCGTTCACTGTAGCCCCCGGACTGAGGCGAATTTACTTGGGCCGCGGCCGGCAAACTGAGGCCGCAAAGAAGCCCTAAAACGATATATTTCAGTCTCATAAATGTTCAGTCAAAAGGAATTTACCCCCCAAAGTTACGAAAAATCTCTCATTTCCACAAATTTAGATGCAATCGCTCGTAAATCCACGCCGGAAGTAGCCGCTCCAACCCGGTCAAAATCTTCCACCGCAGGCCGATGATTTTGCTGCGGCGCGCATGGAGAGTGGCGCGATAAACGGCCTTGACAACCCTTTCGGCGTCCATTTCGAGCAGATATTTTCGGCCGGCATTGAGCAGGGGCGTGCGCGTCCATCCGGGCTTGATGTCGACGACTCGCAGGGGCAATTTGTCGCGCCGTGAGCGTTGTCTAAGCGCCTCTAAAAGCGTTGAATCATAGGCTTTTGAGGCGGAATAAGCGGGAAGGGCTTCCAAGCCGCGGATGCCGGCAATGGAGCTAATGGCCACCAGTCGCCCCTGGCGGCGAGTGGCGTAAAAATATTTATAGGCGGCAGTGACCATGCGGGTGAATCCCACGGCGTTTGTCTCGGCCGTAAGTACTTCATCTTCAATGGATAGCGACTCATCATCAGCGCGAAGTATTCCCGAACAATGGAGGTAAATGTCCATGCCCCCCATCTGCTCAATCAGGGCCATTAATTGCGCCGGACCGTCGGTCGACATGATGTCAATTTCTGTGGCGTAAACCCTTGACGGACAGCTATCTTTCAGCTCCGTCAGCGCACGCTGATTGCGCCCGGCGACGCCCACAATCCATCCGGCCTCAATAAACATCTCGGCCACTCCGCGCCCAAGCCCCGAAGTAGCCCCCACAATCACAATTCTTTTCTGCTGTTCCATACCCGCAAATTTACGCATTTTCCCGCAAATAACCCAATCCCCACCCCCAATCCCCAGAAAAATGTGCTTTTCCCTTGCAAATATCCCCGGAAAAATGTAAATTTGTGGGTGATTTAACCCGAGAAAAATGTAATTTTATGTATAGAAGTGCATATAATAGTTTGATGGAATGGAAGTTATCAGTTGATAGAAAGCCGCTGATACTTTTAGGCGCTCGCCAGGTGGGTAAAACATGGCTCATGAGGGAGTTTGGCCGCAATGAATATCGCAACGTGGTCTACATCAATTGCGACACCGAACCGATGATGCGCCAACTCTTCGTGGATGACTATGATATAAATCGTCTTTTGCTTGGTTTTCAGGCTATTACGGGTGAATCGATCACTCCCGGCGAGACCCTCATTATTCTTGATGAGATTCAGCAAGCGCCCCGTGGCCTCCACAGCCTGAAATACTTTTGCGAAAATGCCGGCGAATATCACGTCATGGCCGCCGGTTCGCTCCTTGGAATCACGCTGACTCAAAAGGAGTCTTTCCCCGTGGGGAAGGTCGACATGATTCGCATTTATCCGCTGACGTTCTTGGAATTCCTGCGCGCCAAAGATCAAGGCGCGTTGGCTGATATGTTGGAAGCCGGTGATTATCAATTGATTGCGCCATTTTCGGGAAAGCTGACTCAGTCGCTCTTTGAATATTATTACGTAGGGGGCATGCCCGAGGTGGTTAAATCATTTGTCAAAGAGCGTGATTTAAAGAAAGTTAGATACGTTCAAAACATGATTTTAGACGCCTATCGCGACGATATTTCCAAGCACACATCGAAGACTGAATCGGTTCGCGTGGGTCAGGTTTTGGAGAGTCTGCCGTCGCAGTTGGCCAAGGAAAATAAGAAGTTTATTTATGGCGTGGCAAAG
>CAZLMV010000170.1:0-4491 GCA_964560625.1 uncultured Bacteroides sp.
GCCTTGGTGCGCACCTTAAGATATTCTTCCTCAGGGAAATAGGAGGAGTATTCGAAATACTGCGCGCCATCGTCGGTGAGGGCGATTTCCTCGGAGGGGATGTTCATGACGTAGCCATCGTCGTAGACCACGGCCAACTCCGTGATCAGGACGCCGGGGTTAGCCACGATGCGGAGGTAGCGCTCGCCGGCCATGTCGATTTCGTTGAGACCGGCTTTGAGGGCCACGGGTTCGCCTTGGAGGTCGACGAGGGCTTTAACGTTGTTAGGGTCGTCAATATCAACGCGATAGGTCTGGGCCGACGCTGCCGGCGAGAGGGCTGAGAGCGTCAATGCCGCGATGAATAAAAGTAAAAATTTCTTCATTTGCTCTATAAAAATGTAACTAAATTGGTGGATTTTAATATCATAATGCAGCGCAAAGTTACCAAAATTCCTTCAAAATGAAAAATAATTCCTAATAAGTTTTATAAGATTTATAAGACTTATAAGAATTATCTGCCTTCTGCCCAAATATTTTGCAAATGCAAATGATATAATGCGTTGTATTTCAACGCATTAATAATTGTTGAAAAATATTTCTGTTTAAATTTGCAAATTATTGGGGGATTTTTCGTAAATTTGAGGGCAATTTTATGGAAACGGTCTATCACATCCCCGCCCTCTTGCCGCAAACCCTCACGGGGCTAAATATCAGCCCCGACGGCACTTACGCTGACGCCACTTTCGGCGGCGGCGGCCATTCGCGCGCCATCCTTGAGAGCCTCGGCCCCGACGGGCGCCTGTTTGTGTTTGACCGCGACGAAGAGGCCTTGGCCAACGCCTGGAACGACCCGCGGCTGACGCCCATCCACGGCAATTTCCGCTTCATAGCCCAATACCTGCGCTACTATGGCGCCAAAGGGGAAGTGGACGGCATCTTAGCCGATTTGGGCGTGTCGTTTCATCATTTTGACGACCCGGAGCGCGGCTTCTCTTTCCGCTTTGACGGGCCCTTAGACATGCGCATGAACCGCCGCGGAGGCCGCAGCGCCGCCCAGCTCATCAACGAAGAATCGGAGCAGCGCTTGGCCGACATTTTCCACCTCTACGGCGAGCTCCGCCAGGCCCGGCGACTTGCCGCAGCCATAGTCAAAGCGCGCGCCGAGGAGCCGATTCAGACCGTCGAGCAACTGCTGCAAGTGATCCGCCCGATGATTTCGCCCAAAAGCGAGAAAAAGGAGTTGGCGCAAGTGTTTCAGGCCCTGCGCATTGAGGTCAACGACGAAATCGGCGCCCTCCGCCAGTTCCTTAACCAAGCGCTCGAATCCCTCGCCCCCGGCGGCCGATTGGTCATCATCACTTACCACTCATTAGAGGACCGCTTAGTCAAGAACTTCATGAAGACCGGCACCCTCGACGGCCGGGAGCAAAAAGACTTCTACGGGCGCAACCTCTCGCCCCTGAAATTGATAAATTCCAAACCCATTGTGGCCGACGACGCCGAAGTGGAGCGCAATCCGCGCTCACGCAGCGCCAAACTCCGCATAGCCGAAAAACTCTAACCCCTTAAGAATCAGATGAGCAACGAAGAGTCTAAATCACAAGACACGATGATCAGCCGCGTGCTTCAGGGGCGATTAGTCGACGGCAAATTCTTTATGCGCTACTGGCTGCAAATCTTTGCCGTGCTGGTCATGGTGTTGGCCTACATCACCAACCGCTACAGCTGCCAGCACTCCATGGAGCAGATCCGCACTCTCAACTCGCGGCTCCAGGTCGTGGAGACGGAGAGCTTCCGAGTGCGCGGCATCTACATGAGCCGTATTCGCGAAAGCGCTATGCGTCAGCGCCTTGACTCCCTCGGAATTCCCCTATCAGTACAAACCCAACCGCCCTACCACATTTCCGGCAATGAGACAGAAGCCAATTAAACATAAAAAGACCACGAAACGTGGCGCCGTGATGACCCGCATTCTGCTTGTGTGCGCGGCCATCCTGCTGCTGTCTGCCTGGATTCTCTATAACGGGTTCAAGAACGCAGTGGTCGATGCTCACCACTGGAACAAGTTGGCCCAGAAAGAGTTGAGCCGCACGTCGACGGTGATTCAGCCCGAGCGCGGCGACATCCTTGCGGCCGACGGCTCCGTGCTGGCCACGACGATGCAGTTCTACGACCTGCGCATGGACTTCGGCTCCGAGGGCTTCCACTGGAAGGGCTACGTTGCCGCCATGGACTCGCTTGCCGACTCCCTGGCTGTCCATTTCCCCATGGATGGCGGTCTCAAGGCCTGGCAAGACAAGTTGCGCCAACCCCTCGACAAGAATAAATACAAGAAACGCCCCCGCGGCTGGCGCCTGCTCAAAAACGTCAGCTATGCTGATTATCAGCTCATTAAGACCTTCCCCTTCTTCAGCAGCCGCCGCACGGGCAATCATGGCCTCATCGCTGAGCCGGTCAAGCGCCGCCGCAACCCTTACGGGACCATGGCGCGCCTTTCGATCGGAGTGGTCAGCGAAGACTCCACGGGCGAAGTGCACGGCATGTCAGGCTTGGAATTCGCCCTTGACTCGCTGCTCTACGGCAAGCCGGGCGTGGCCAAGAAAGTGAACTTCAACCGCGGCATCGGCAACTGGGCCGACACGGCAGCCGTGCGCGGCTGGGACGTGGTCAGCACCATCGACGTGCAGATGCAGGACATCCTTGAAAACGCCCTGCTCCAGCGCCTCGAAGAGACCCGCGCCGAATGGGGCACGGCCGTGCTCATGGAAGTGGCCACGGGCGAAATCAAAGCGATCTCCAACCTCGAAGAATACCCCTTGGGCTCCGGCTCCGGCCAATATGTTGAGGCGATGAACCGGGCCGTGCGTGGCTTCGAACCGGGCTCCGTGGTGAAGCCCCTGAGCATGATGATTGCCGTGGAAGACGGCTTCGTCACCGACATTGACCAGGTCATCGACATCGGCCACTCCTTCCGCGCCTACGGCCAGGGTCCGGCCATCACCGACTCGCACTATAACTCGCAGCTCACCGTGGGCGGCATCATCGAGCAGTCAAGCAACATCGGCATGGCGCGCCTGCTCTCGCGCTTCTACAAGAATCCGCAGGCCTGGCACGACCGCGTGGCCTCCATCGGCTTCCTCGAGCCGCTCCACACCGGCATCGGCGAAGAGCGCGCCGCCAAATTCCCCGTCGTCCCCTTAGGCGAGGGCGGCCTTGTGACCCTCTCGCGCCAATTCTACGGCTACTCCACGGAGATTCCGCCGCTCCACACCCTGAGCATCTACAACGCCATTGCCAACGGCGGCAAATACGTGCGTCCCCACCTGATCAAGGCCCTGCGCCGCGAGGGCGTCGACTCCATCATCCCGATTGACTACATTCGCCCGCGCGCTTGCTCCGAAAAGACCGCCGGGATGATGCAGCAGATGCTCTCCTTGGTGGTCAACGGCGAGCACGGCACCGCCCGCTCCCTGAAAAATCCCTACGTCAAATTGGCCGGCAAGACCGGAACATGCTACACCGTAGACCCGAAGACGCGAAAATATAACACGGCGCTGAAACGCTTGGCCTTCTGCGGCTATTTCCCGGCCGATGACCCGAAATATAGCTGCGTGGTGCTGATGTATCATCCTCGCCAAGAGGCTTTTGGCGCGGCGTCCACCTCGGGCATGGTCCTGCGCAACACGGCCATCGGGCTCTATTCCCGCGGCATGCTTGGCGTCGACACCGACTTCCGCGCCGACATAGACCCCGACTCGGACCCCACGCAGCCCGTTCTCTATGCCTCGGCCAACAATAAGCTCGCCTCAGCCTTCCGCAGCGCCACGGGCGCCCAACCCCGCCAGATGCGCGCCGGCGAAGCGCCGGAAAAGGGTGTGCCCAACGTCCGCGGCATGGGCCTGCGCGAGGCCGTCAACACCCTCGAGGCCGCGCGCTTTGAGGTCTCCTTCAGCGGCTCGGGCCATGTCAAGAGCCAAAACCCGCCGGCCGGCTCCATCGTGGCTCCCGGCACAAAAATCCACCTAACCCTCAGCGAATAAACCCCTCACTACACCTTATAAAATATATATGCAACTCCTTCAGCTCATCCAATCCATAAAGCCGAAACAGGTTATCGGCCCGAAGAATCCGGAAATCACGGCGCTGACCTTCGACTCCCGCAAGGTCACGGCCGGCTCAATGTTCGTAGCTATCCGCGGCACGTCGGTCGACGGCCACACGTTCATCCCCCTGTTGGAACACTCGGGCGTGGGCGCCATAGTCTGCGAGCAGCTCCCCGATAAATTGCTCCCCGGAATCACTTATGTGGTGGTGGAAAACACCTCCATCGCCTTAGGCCTGCTCTCGAGCGAATGGTTTGGCCACCCCTCGCGGAAGCTGAAGTTGGTCGGAGTGACCGGCACCAACGGCAAGACCACCACCGCCACCCTCATCTATGAAATGGCGCGACTGATGGGCCACAAGGCCGGACTGCTCTCCACCGTGTGCAACTACATCGAAACCGAGGCC
>CAZLMV010000171.1:0-4466 GCA_964560625.1 uncultured Bacteroides sp.
CTCGGGTGTCGAGCCGCGGCAGCGGCTTCCTTCCTCGCGCGCCCCCCCCCAAACCTCCCAAACCTCCCAATATTCCCATTCCCCCGCCCCGGCAGGGGAAAAAACCACCATTAAACCGGGCCAAAGGCCCGAGTTAAACAGGGGCGAAAGTCCCGATTCAACCAAGGGCCGACAGGCCCGAGTTAAACACCAAAAGAGAGGCCGCCGGGGGAACCGGCGGCCTCTCTTTTAGTATCAATTACAAGCGGATTTTCTTGTTGTTTCGGATGTAGATGCCGTGGCGCGGGGTCTTGGTGACGCGGCGGCCCATAAGGTCGTAGGTCACGTCCGTTTCGGCGGCCTTGGCGGCGTCGATGCCCGTGGACTTAGACTCGTCGTAGAAGAAATCGTCGGCGGTCAGGTTGTCGGCGGGGATGTAGGCCGAGTTGGCGGGCACGGTGCCTGACTCGTGGCGCACGAACTTGTCGCCCTCGAGCAGATAGAACGGCTGCGACAGGCGCATGGCGTTGGTGGTGCCTTGCAGCAGGTTGTCGTCGCCACCGTCGGCCATCAGTGCCGGAGTTGCGGCGTCGGCAATCGGCAGCGAGCTGCTTGAGCCGAGGGTGATCACGGCATAGCCGGCGGGAATTTTGGTGCCTTGCGGGATGGTGAACAGCGTGGCGCCCTTCTTTTCGTCAATGGCGGAGACGCCCTGGAAGGTGATGTCGCCGGAGGCAATCACGGGCACGGGGAACGTAATCACGTGAGGCACGGTCTCATCGGCCGGGGCGGGAAGTTCCGTCAGGTGGCTGAACTGGAAGGGGTGGGTGTCTTCGCCGAGGACGAGGAAGGTCTCTTCGTGAGAGAGCTTGCGGCCGTCTTCCACGGTGAAGTGGATGTTCGGGTCGCCCTGGCCATACTCGAGGGTGTAGTTAAACTGTCCGTGGGTGTCGCTCAGGGCCGAACCTACGGTGTTGAGGTGGGCCTGCGAGTTGACGTGGGTCAGCTGCTTTTCGGTGCCGAGGGTCCAGAGGGCGTTGAAGTCGGTGTGGGCATTGTTGGCCACGACGTCGGCCTCGGTCAGCGTGCCGTCTTCTTCCTCGATGGGGTTAGCGCCGATCTTGACGTTGTCCTGACAGGTCATCACGAACGGACGGGTGAACAGGCGGCCTTCGGGGAAGGCGATGCAGTTGGTGCCGGTCGGGTCATAGAGCACACCGTCCTTTTCAACCGCATAATCAGCCCCCTCAGCCACATGAATATCCTGCAAGTTCACACACCCGGCAAACAACTCGCCCTCATTATAGGGGAAGAAGAAGTCTTCACCCTCAAAGTGGAGCTTTTCAATGTTTACGCCCTGAGGCAGAGCGGCTACGAAGTGAGTTTGCTTGGCAAGAGTGTAAGTATCGGTCAACGTGGCGCTCTTGCCGTTACACATCAGCTTGATGCTCATGACGTAAGAGCCGTTGTTGGCCTTAGAATAGTCAAAGGTGATGGTGAAGTTGCCGCTGATGTCCACACCCTGGAGATCCTTGCGTTCCGTGCTGTTGAGCTTAACGGTCAGCTTACCGGCCTTGGCTAAGTAGAGCTGGAAGCCGCCGTTGTAAGCCGTTGCAATCGGGTTTGTGCCGGTGGCAAAGAGGCAGCTGCCCCATTGGTTGTAAGCAGAACCGTCAGTTGAGCAGTCTAAGGTCAGTTTCCAGGGTTTTTGACCGGTGAGAGGTTGCGGAAGTTCAAGGGTGTTGTAGGGACCGTTGCCGGCGCCGGGAGTGCCGGTGCCTTCCACTGAGGAGTCATAGTAGTGGTGAGCGAGGCGCTGGGCGGGGAGGGTCACTTCCATCAGGTCGGGATGGTTCTGGAACATGGCGGGGTCAATGTCGACTACGACGTCGCCGGTTTCTTCGATGGGCTTGCTCAGGTCGAGGCTCGGGTCGCCCGATTCGATGGCGGCGGTGAGGCAGATGACGTTTTCGTTGTAGGATTCGCGCCAGTCAAACTTCCAACCGTCGATTTCCACGGGTTCATAGCCCTGGGCGCGATAGGGGAAGCTGTTGGCGCTGACAAAGCGCTGGATCACGTAGCCGGTGTTGGCCGGAACGGTGCCGCTCTGTTTGAGCACGAAGTTGGAGCCTTCAAGCACGAAGTAGGGCTGGTGCATCACCATGTCCACGTTGGTGCCATCCAGGAGGTCAGGCGTTTCAGAAGACTCGATCGAGGTGATTTCAAACGGCTCAACTGCGCCTTCAATCAGCACGCCGGTGCCCGCGGGAATCACGTGGCCGGGCATGATGTGGCTGACATAGCCGCCCTTGGAGCCAACCTTGTCGAGCGAGAACACTTCGGCGCCGTCGGGCACGATGACGTTCACGGGGAAGCAGACGGTGCGGGGCTGTTCGCTTGAGCCGGGCACGGTCAGGTGGGTCAGGGGATAGAAGTCGAAGCTGAACTTGTCGTCGCTCAGGCCGTTGGTGGTGATAAACTTGCCCTCGGGCGAGATGAACGAGATGGAGGGTTCGCCTTCGTCGTAGGCCAACTGATAGTTAAACACGGCGTCGTCGGCGCTCAGCGTGTGGCCGTCGGCAGCCACGCCAAGGCCGGAGTTGTAGTGCACCAAGGAGCCTTCCTGGTCAATGGTCCAGAGGGTGCTCCAGTTGGTGGTCTGAGTGGTTGTGGTGATTCCGAGGTTGCTGTAGCTGTCGCCATCTTTCAGGGGGGAGGCGGCAAACTCGTGGGTGTTGTCAGTCTTCAGCGAGAAGGCGCCGCCGAGGATGCGTCCTTCGGGGTAGGCGATGCAGTTGGTGCCGGTGGCGTCATAAATCACGCCATTTTTCTCCACGGCATACTTGCAGTCGGGGCTAACATGAATATCCATCAAATTGCGGCAACCCATCAGCAACTCGCCGGGCTTCACAGGCACATCCGGCTTGGTGAAGCGCACCTGCACCCACATTCCTTCGGGAAGGTCAGTGGCGAAGCGGTTGATAGCCTTCATCTGAATCGGGCTGGTGACGATCTTGCTTTCGGTATTGCCGGCGGCGTTCTTAACAGTGATTTCAGACTTGTTGTTGCCGAGATATTCAATGCGGATTTCAAACTTGCCATACATGGGCACTTTGAAGTTCTCAGTAATAGAACCCCAGTTGACCATCAGGGTGCCGTCTTCCTTGAGGAAGAAGCGTGACCAGCCGTCGTTGTATTCTTCCACGAGGCCGTCGTCGCCCTTGGCGAAGAGCACTGAGCCGGCCTGGTTGAAGGTCTCGCCGTTGTTATAACCGGTAATTTTGATTACGAAGGGGTCATTATAGTTCAGCGGCGTGTTGGTCATGGTGTAATTGTTGCCGTTGGCGTCCTTCAGGAAAGTCACAACCTGGTTAGCCTTAACACCGGTGCCGGGGTCAGTTTGGCCCATGATTACGTCAGACTGGTTGATGAGCTCGCCCTTGGTGACGAGCTGCTGATCGGGGAGGGTCAGAGAGCGGAGCACCTGATTATTGGCGAACACGTTGGGGTCGATGTAGTAGAAATCATCGGAGAAGTCGCAGTGCTCAGTGGAGAGGTTGAGGTCGGGTTCGCCGGATTCAACGAGTTCGGCAATGTAGATGTCGCCTTCGTCGTCCACGTCGAGGTTGAACTTCCAGAGGTCAACTTCCACGGGGATACGCTCGAGAATGGCGGTGATTGCGGCGTCGTCAAACGCGGTGAACTCGATCATATTGCCGTTCATCCACTCCGAGGGGAGCTTGCGGCCATAGGAATCTTCCCAGTGAGAGAGTCGGAAACCGGCGTTGGGGAACGCGGTCAGGATAACCTTATCGCCGGGGTTGTAGATATTGGTGGAGTTTTCAGAGCGAACCGTGCCGTAGGCGTCGTTATTGATCTGAACGGTAACGGTCGAGGTATATTCAACGCCTTCGTTGACGTCAAGGAGGATCTCATAGATCATGCGATTGGTTTTTGCGTCGGGCTTGTAGGCGCCGGGAGGTTTAACCCAAGAGCCGGGCACTTCGGAGTTGTGCATCCATGCGCCGTCAAAACGCAGGCGGATGTGGGTCGTACCCTTAGGAGTGTCATAGGGCAGGAGAACGTCAAAGCCGCCTTTACCCACGCTGGGGTCTCTCGTTTGGAACGTGCCCTTAGTGCCGAGCAGCTCGTCAGAGTTCATATCAAACGTGCCGTCGCCGTTGAGGTCACAGTAGGCCGACAGGAACTGATATTCCATGGTCCCTTTGCCGGTGTAGTTGAAGTGGAAATGTCCGCCGGGGGCTGCTTTGATGTGAGTGGGGAAGTAGAAGAAGTGTTCGCCGGGAACTACGTCATCGTCGTAGAGCGTGATTTCGTCTTCTTGACCTTGCTTCACACCCAAGTGGATAAGATACTGGCCGCTGGACACAAGGTCGGAGGGCGGGAAGGTGCCGGCAAATTCAGGTGCGCCCCATTTGTTTTCAATGAAGTGGGCGGTAAATTCGGCGGGCTCCTTGCTGTAATAT
>CAZLMV010000172.1:0-4405 GCA_964560625.1 uncultured Bacteroides sp.
TGGTGGCGGAGGCAGGACTCGAACCTACGACCTCCGGGTTATGAGCCCGACGAGCTACCACTGCTCTACTCCGCGATATGTCTTTGTTCGTTTTACGGGTGCAAAGTTACGAAGATTTTCCGTTATAAGCAAATTTTGCCGTGTTAAAATGTGTTAACACAAGGCGTCAGTCGTCGCTGTAATGCCTGAGCACGCGGCGGTAGCTATTGAAAATCTTTGACTTAGAGACGAAGCCCACGTATTTGCCGTCGGCATCAATTACGGGCAGATTCCAGGCGCCGGTGTCGTCAAAAGTCTTCATGACGCTCTCCATATTGTCGCCAATGGTGATTTTGGCCACGGGCGCGGTCATAAATTTGCTGACAAACATGCGGCGATAAAGGTCGGGGCGGAACATGATGTTGCGAATGTCGTCAAGGAGCACGATGCCGAGCAGCCGCCCGTCGCCGTCGACCACCGGGAAGAGGTTGCGCGACGATTGGGCGATGACATCACACATCTCTTTGAGACACATCTCCGGGTGCACGACCAAGAAGTCCGTCTCGACCACGGAGTCCATCTTCAGCAGCGTCAGCACGGCCTTGTCCTTGTGGTGGGTCAGCAGGGTGCCGCGCTGGGCAAGGCGCATGGTGTAAATGCTGTAAGGCTCGAAGGTTTTGATGGTTCCGTAGGCTATGGTGCTGACTATCAGCAGGGGGAGGAAGAGGTTGTAGCCGCCGGTGAGTTCGGCCGTGAGGAAGATGGCCATCAGCGGGGCGTGCATCACGGCCGACATGACGCCGGCCATGCCCATGAGGGCGAAATTTTTGGTGGAGAGGTCGAGGGCAAAGGCGTTGTTGAGGGCGTAGGCAAAGAGAAATCCGGCCATGCACCCCACGAATAGGGAGGGGGCGAAAGTGCCGCCCACGCCGCCGCCGCCATTGGTGGCCGATGTGGCAAAGGCTTTGAGCAGGATGATGGCGAGGATGAAGAAGGCGATGACCGACGAAGAGGTGCTTTCGCCATAAAAGACTGATTGAGTGACTATTTCCGAGGGGTCGCCACTCAGCAGGTCAGTGATGGCGCCATATCCTTCGCCATAGAGCGGCGGGAAGGTATAGACCAGCGAGGCGAGGATCACGCCGCCCACTGCTGTCTTGACCCAGGGGGATTTGAGGCGGGAAAACATGTTTTCCATCATGTTCATAACCCGGGTGAAATAGAGGGAGACGAATCCGCAGCCTAAGCCTAAGAGGATCACGAAGGGGATGCGCCCGGTGGCAAACTGTTCGGATTGGATGAAGAAGAATTCGAAGTTATAGCCTGAGAAGGTGTAGGCCACGGTGGCGGCTGAGATGGAGGCGATGAGCAGGGGCATGACGGAGGCCGTGGTGAGGTCTAACATCAAGACTTCCAAGGTGAAAAGCATGCCGGCAATGGGGGCCTTGAAGATTCCGGCGATACCGGCAGCGGCGCCGCAGCCCACAAGGAGCATCAATATTCGCGGCGACATGCGGAAGAGCGAGCCGAGCTGCGAACCGATGGCCGCGCCGGTGTAGACTATAGGGCCCTCGGCGCCGACGGAGCCGCCAAAGCCGATGGTGATGGAGCTGGCAATGACGGAGGAGTACATGTTGTGGGCCTTGAGTCGCGATTTATTTTGCGAGATGGCTTCAAGGACGCGGGTGACGCCGTGGGAGATATTGGCCTTGACCACGTAACGCACATATATTCCGGCAATTAGGATGCCTATGACGGGATAGACTATATAGAGCCAGTTGCCGCCGACGGGGCTGAGATGAGCGGTCAGCATCCCGGAGATGAAGTGGATGAGCCATTTGAGAATCAATGCGGCGAATCCGCACAGAATCCCGACGAAGAGGGCCAAGATCAGCACGAAGTTCTTCTCCTTGATATGGTGTTGGCGCCAATGCAAGAAGCGGAGCATCAGGGAGTTGATGCGTCCGGATTCGTCGGTGGGATGTTCGGTAGAGGTTTCTGACATAAGGGGGCAGGGGGGTTATTTACCTTTGCCGCTGAAGACGGTGTTAAAGGTGTGGAGGAGAATTTTGAGGTCGGTGGTCAGGGAGATGTTTTCCAGATAGATGAGGTCGAAGCGCAGGCGCTCGATCATCTCGTCGATGGTGGAGGCATAACCGTAATTGACCATGCCCCAGGAGGTTATTCCGGGGCGGACCTGATAAATCATGTGATAATAAGGCGCGATGGCGGCAATCTGCTCGGCAAAGAATCGACGCTCGGGGCGCGGGCCCACGATTGACATTTCGCCGCGCAACACGTTGATAAACTGCGGCAACTCGTCCATGCGATATTTACGCAGGAAGTGGCCGGTCTTGGTGATTCGCGTGTCGTTGTCCGACGACAAGGCGGGGCTTCCGCTCTTTTCGGCGTCGGGAATCATCGTGCGGAATTTGAAGATGCGGAAGGGGCGGTTGCGATATCCCATGCGCTCCTGGGTGAAGAACACGGGGCCGCCGTCGTCGCTCTTGATGGCGATGGCGATGGCCGCATAAACCGGGGCGAGAAGCAGGACGGCAACGGAGGAGATGACGATGTCAAACATCCTTTTGAGGTTGGCGCTGCTGGCCGAGATATTAGCCGAGGAGATGCAGATGAGCGGCTCGCCGACCACGTTAAACGGGCGCTTGGAGGCGGCCATGTTGATCATGTCCACGTCGGGGGTGAGATACACGGCAATGTCTAATGGGAACACCGTGCGCAGCAATCGCGTTTGCTCCTCGCGGTTGTTGTTGAGGCTGGGGGAGAGGATTATATGGGGGATGGAGCGCTGATTGCAGAGCTCCGTAAGATTGTCAAATTCAATGATTTCAAACTCGTCGGCTCCGGGGGCCACGACGTCGGAGGGGCGGAGCTTGAGCAGGCCGGTAACTTTCATGCCGTTACCCTTGGGATAGGAGTTGATGCGCCGGGCTAAGGCGATGGCTTCGGCGTCGACTCCGAGAATGAGCGTTTCCTGATATTTGGCGCGGGAATGAATCGCTTTGACCTCGATGCGGGTGATGAGAAAACGCCCGGAATAGATGCAGACGAAGATTATCAGGGCCAAGAAGGCGATATTTTCCAGCGCGGGGAGTCGCTTCTGGGGCATATCGTTGATCAAGGCCATGAAGAAGACGCAGAGGGAGATGATGAGCGAGGAATAGATAGTAGTGAGCAATTCCTGGGCTCGGGAGCGAGTGGCAAAATTGCTGTAATAGCCTGACAGCCAATAGATCATCATCATGAAGATGGGGAAGAAGATCTGGCCCATGTAGACCTGCCAACTTTGGTAATACACCCAAACGGAGTCGGCCCAATCGGTTTGATGCGTTCGAATGATGTTATAGAGGAATATGGCCAAGTTAGACAGCAGGAAGTCGCTGACTATGTACTTGTTCCTCAGGCGGTTCAGAAGGCGGGCAGAGAGGCTTGTCATGGCTAATTTTTACGGGCGAATGATTGTTATGACTCCTGATTCGGTAAGTTTCATGATGGTGGAGGGCTTGGGATTAGAGGCGGTGCGCTCGGAGAGGCATGCATAATCCACTCCTTCAATGATTTGCGGGTCAATTTGGGCGAAGGAGCGCGGAGTGGGCCGTCCGGAAATGTTGGCGGAAGTGGAGACCAAGGGTCGGCGCAACTGGCGGCAGAGCTCGCGACAGAACTCATGGCGGGGAATGCGCACGGCCAATGACCCATCCGGTGCGGGCAGATTCGGCGCCAACGGCGGCACGGCGGCGCGATCATAGACCACGGTCAGCGGCTTGACGGCGGCTTCAATCAGCTCATAAGCCACTTCAGGGACGCCGTCGACCCAGCGCTCCAGATTATCGGCTGAGTCAATGAGAGTTATGAGCGCTTTGCTGTCCTCGCGGCCTTTGAGGCGGAAAATGCGGCCTACGGCCTCTGCGCGCGTGGCGTCACACCCGATGCCCCACACGGTGTCGGTGGGGTAAAGGATGATGCCGCCTCGGCGCAGAGTCTCGAGGGCCTTATTTAAGTCGTCGCGGTTCAAAATGAGTATTCCTTAGAGTAGCGGAGCACCTGCGGCAGGAAATCCTCGGTGTAAGAAACCTTGATGTCGATGATTTCGCCGTTAGCATCCTTGACGGGGGTGTAGACGGGGTTGACGAAGCCTTTGTAGGGGGCAATGTTCAGCGCCTCATAGCGGGCCAAGACTTCATTATGGAGGTCGTGGTCAACCTTAACGCCGTAGTTCTCAACGAGTTGACGGCCGGCTTCATAGTCGCCTTCACTCTTGATGCGCTGCACCTCAGCCAAGAGTTGACCGAACAGGCCGCGCAGAGCGTCGTAATCGTTGATCTGAACGTAGGTCTTGCCGTCGGTCTTGACGAGCTCAACTACCTCATTGTCAGCACCTTTCTCAAACACCCACTTGGCAATG
>CAZLMV010000173.1:0-4226 GCA_964560625.1 uncultured Bacteroides sp.
AACGGCCTGAACTACGCCTATGATAAAGTAATCATGCTTGCCGGCGGCGTAGGCTTTGCCAACAAGCGCGACGCCCTGAAAGGACACCCCACGGCCGGCGAGAAAGTCATCGTCATGGGCGGCGACAACTACCGCATCGGCATGGGCGGCGGCGCCGTGAGCTCCGTGGCCACCGGTCAGTATGACAACAGCATCGAACTCAACGCCGTGCAGCGCGCCAATCCGGAAATGCAAAAGCGCGTGGCCAACGTGATTCGCGCCTTGGCCGAAAGCGACGAAAACCCCATTGTCTCCATCCACGACCATGGCGCCGGCGGCCACCTCAACGCCCTGAGCGAATTGGTTGAAGAAACCGGCGGCAAGATTGAAATCGGCGCCCTCCCCGTGGGTGACCCCACCCTCTCAGCCAAGGAAATTGTGGGCAATGAGAGCCAGGAGCGCATGGGCATGGTCATGGACGCTAAAGATATTGACCGCGTCAAGCAAATCTCCGAGCGTGAACGCGCCCCCTTCTACGTGGTCGGTGAAACCACCGGCGACGACCGTTTCGTCTTTGAGCAGCCCGACGGCGTGCGCCCCATTGACCTCGGTATGAAAGATATGTTCGGCTCCTCACCCAAGACGGTGATGACCGACAAGACCGTGGAGCGCCAATATTCCGACGTGAAGCTTGACGTGACTCTGATTCCCGAATATGTAAAGAATGTATTGGCCTTGGAAGCCGTGGGCTGTAAGGACTGGTTGACCAACAAGGTTGACCGCTCCGTGACGGGCAAAGTGGCTCGCCAACAGTGTCAGGGCGCCACTCAGATGCCGCTGAGCGACTGCGGCGCCGTGGCCCTCGACTTTACCGGCAAAAAAGGCATGGCCACTTCTATCGGCCATGCACCTCAGGTGGCCCTCGTTGACTCGGCCAAGGGCTCAGTCATGGCCATTGCCGAATCGCTGACCAACTTGGTTGGCGCTCCCCTTGCCGACGGCCTCGGCGGAGTCTCCCTGTCGGCCAACTGGATGTGGCCCTGCCGCAATGAAGGCGAGGATGCTGCTCTTTATAAGGCTGTTAAGGCTGCCAGCGACTTTGCCTGCGCCATCGGCGTAAATATCCCCACGGGCAAGGACTCGCTGAGCATGACCCAAAAATATGGCGACGAAAAAGTCCTCGCTCCCGGCACGGTGATCATCTCTGCCGCCGCCGAAACCGGCGACGTCCGCAAAATCGTAGGCCCTGTGCTCCAGCCCGAACCCTCCACTCTGATGCTGATTGACTTCTCCTTCTGCGAGCGTCAACTCGGCGGCTCCGCCCTGCTCCAGAGCCTCGGCGCCATCGGCGGCGAAGCGCCCACCGTGGCCGACCCCGCCAAGTTTGTCAAGGCCTTCGATGCCGTGCAGCAGCTCGTCAAGATGGGCCTCATCACCGCCATTCACGACATCAGCGCCGGCGGCGCCATCACCACCGTCCTTGAAATGATGTTTGCCGCAGCCGAGCCTATCAACGTCAGCCTCGACAAGGTGAGCAACGACGATATCATCAAGGTTCTCTTCGCCGAAAATCCCGGCGTAATCATCCAGGTTCGCCACTCCGACGAAGACGCCGTGGAGCGCGTGCTCTCCACCTGCGGCATCGACGGCGACATCGTCGCCATGGTCAATCCCTCGACTGAAAACAAGCTGACCATGACCGTAGGCGACAAAAACGGCAGCATCAACCCCGACGAATTGCTTGAACGCTGGTACAAGCCCAGCCATCTGCTCGACCGCCTGCAAAGCGGCGAAAAGTGTGCCGACATGCGCGCCGAAAACTATGGCAAACAGCCGGTTAAGTACAACTTTGCCGCCGATTGGGACGGCTCCATGGCCTCGCGCGCAATCAGCTATAGCCACGGCAAAACGGGCGTCAAGGCCGCCATTATTCGCGAAAAAGGCGTCAACGGCGACCGCGAAATGGCCTATTCGCTCTATCTGGCCGGATTTGATGTCAAGGACGTACACATGACCGACCTGATGAGCGGCCGCGAAACCTTGGAAGACATCAACATGATCGTGTTCTGCGGCGGCTTCTCTAACTCTGACGTGCTCGGCTCGGCCAAGGGTTGGGCCTCCGGCTTCCGCTGGAACGAAACGGCAAAGAAGACCCTCGAAAAATTTTATGCCCGCAAGGACACGCTAAGTCTCGGCGTGTGCAACGGCTGCCAGCTGATGATGGAACTCGACCTCTTGGGCCTCAACGACGGCTCCAAGATGGACCATAACATCAGCCATAAGTTCGAATCCACGTTCTTGAGCATCGATGTGCCTGAAAACCACAGCGTTATGTTCAACACCCTTGCCGGACGCTCCCTTGGCATCTGGGTGGCCCACGGCGAAGGCCGCTTCTGCCTGACCAAGCCTGAAAGCGACTATCACATCGCCGCCAAGTATAGCTACTCGACCTATCCCGGCAACCCCAACGGCTCCGATTTCAACGTGGCCGCCCTCTGCTCGGCCGATGGTCGCCACTTAGCTATCATGCCCCACCTCGAACGCGCAATCTTCCCCTGGCAGTGTGGCTACTATCCCGCCGCCCATGCCGCCGACGAAGTAACGCCCTGGATTGACGCCTTTATCAATGCACGCAAATGGGTTGAAAACTTCAAAGCGTAACCCCTGGCTCTGGATTCCCTCGCTATATTTAGCCGAGGGAATTCCTAACGCCGTGGTTGTTACCGTGGCCGTCGTTCTGCTCAAAAACATGGGTATGGACAACGGCCGCGTAGGCTTTTATACATCCCTACTCTATTTGCCCTGGGTCATCAAGCCGTTTTGGGCGCCTTTCGTGGATATGTTTTCCACCAAGCGGCGCTGGATTCTGCTGATGCAATTGGCCATCGCCTTAGGCCTTGGAGCCGTGTGTGCGGCCCTCCAAACGCCTTTTTGGCTATCCATCACCTTGGGCGCACTTTGGTGGGCGGCCTTCGCTTCGGCCACCCACGATATTGCTGCCGACGGCTTCTACATGCTTGCGCTCAATGAGCAGCAACAGGCCTTCTACGTGGGCATCCGCTCCACTTTTTACCGCGCGGCAAACATGCTTGCCTCCGGTGGCGTGGTCTGGGCTGCCGGCAAACTCATCAGCATGGGCCATGGGGTCTCCCTGTCATGGTCGTTCATGTTTGCCGCCATGGCCGCCCTCTTCCTGACGTTTGCCCTTTGGCATTGGTTTATCCTTCCCAAACCGGCCTCCGACGTGGCCAATAAGGCGCGCGGAGCAGAGCAAATCTTCAAAGATTTTATCAACACTTTCGTTACTTTTTTCTGCAAACCGGGCATCGGGGTCGCTCTTGCGTTCCTACTGCTCTATCGCCTTCCGGAGGCCGTGTTGGGCAAGATGGTCCAGCCCTTTTTGCTTGACTCATTGGCTGATGGCGGCTTGCAGCTGACCACCGAGCAGGTGGGCCTGGCCAACGGCACCTTCGGAGTGGCCGGGATTGTCCTTGGCGGCATTGTCGGCGGCATCATAATGGCTCGCTATGGTTTGCGGCGCTGTTTGTGGCCCATGGCGTTGATGCTGACATTGCCCAGCGCGTTTTATTGTTATTTGGCTTTAGCTCAGCCTTCTGACATGTATTTGATCTGCTCGGGCATGGCCTTTGAGCAGTTTGGCTACGGCTTCGGCTTCACCGCCTATATGATGTATATGATGAAATTTTGCGAGGGCAGCGAGTACACCACCTCCCACTATGCCTTCTGCACCGGCTTGATGGCCTTGGGGCTCATGCTCCCGGGCATGGCCTCCGGATGGATTCAGCAAGCCGTTGGCTATCAGGACTTTTTCTTTTTAGTGATGATTTTGTGCGTGGCCACTTTCGTAGTGACCGCCATTGCATATAAAAATATGAAAAGATGACTTACAAGTATGATTATCTCGTAATCGGCTCCGGCATTGCCGGCATGAGCTTTGCGCTCAAAGTGGCCGATCAGGCAAAGGTTGCAATTATCTGCAAATCAACCCTCGACGAGGCCAACACGGCGCTCGCCCAGGGTGGCGTTGCCTCTGTGACCAACCTCGCGGTTGACAATTTTGAGAAACATATCGAGGACACGATGATTGCCGGCGACTGGCTCAGCAAGCCCGAAGCAGTAAAGAAAGTCGTGGAAAATGCCCCGGCGCAAATCAAGGAACTCCTCAGCTGGGGCGTGGACTTTGACCGCAAGGAGGATGGCAACTTCGACCTCCACCGCGAAGGCGG
>CAZLMV010000174.1:0-4157 GCA_964560625.1 uncultured Bacteroides sp.
GCAAGAATGAAATACTGTTTTGTCCATCTGAGCGAAGAGTTGAACATGCCATGTTTAGCCGCGATTTCCGTTTCATGATGTTCTGCATGTCAAATAGGTTTAATTCGGAGATATTTCCCAACTCTGCAATTATCTGGTCAATGTATCAGCAGTTCAGATCGAAAGGTAAGTATACATTCTCGGAAGCCGAAATCGAGGATTTGTCAGTTGACTTCCGCTATCTGTGCCGACGCTTGCCGGCATGCGGCGTGTTGTTTTATAGCGACTATGTCAGATGTCTCATTCAGGCCATGGTTTACCGAATTGCTTCCATAATCAGTACGGCGATCGAAGAGATTGATCCTCATAACTTTATGCAGTCGCCCCAGACCCTTTCGGAAGCCTTCTTTAATCTCTTGAACGGCACCTATCCAACTCCTCGCAGCGTTCAGTGGTATGCCGCCCATCTTAATAAATCACCCAAGTATTTATCAACAGTCATTCGGCGCACAAGTGGGAAAAAGCCTATTGAATGGATCACCGAAAAGACCGTCAATGAGATTGCCAACCTGCTGAAAAACTCAAAAAAGAGTGTTAAGGAGATCAGCGTCCAACTCAACTTCTCTTCTCTTTCGTTTTTCTGCCGATACGTGCGCCAGCACCTCGGAGTCTCCCCAAATGAATATCGCTCCATCAAGCAGAATAAAAGCGAACCCTGACTGTTTATTATGAACAAGTTAATGTTTTCAGGCATTTTATTAGAAATAAGAAAACATTACTATTATGATTAAAGAAATTAAGATTGACGGGCTCGATTGCATGTATAGCGAAGTGGAGGGCTCCGATAAAATCGCTTATATACTCTATCCGATGAATATGCTTTCAGATTGGATTGAGCCTGCGAGCGAGAAATTCGGGGTGACCATAGCCGTAGTGACGGGTATGGATTGGCAGAATGTTTTCAGCCCGTGGCCCGCCAAAGGAGTGCCTGCGGGGACCGAAGATTTTAAGGGCGAATCGCCTGAATTTCTTGAGCTTTTACAGCAAAAAGTCATTCCGACAGTCGAGGCTGCAATAGGTGTAGGCCCCAACGTGGAGCGTACGTTGGTCGGGGTTTCGATGTCCGGATTGTTCGCCCTGTGGCAATGGATGGTTTGTGACACTTTTCAGAATATTGCGTCGCTTTCCGGCTCTTTTTGGTATGAAGGATTCATTGACTGGATGAAAAGCCGCGAGATTCCCCACAAAACCGGCCGCGCATTCTTCCTGTTAGGAAACAAAGAGTCACACTCCCCCACGAAGGCCTTTAACATCGTAGAGCAAAACACCTTAGAAATCATCTCCCTACTCAACTCAGCCGGCATCACCACAGACTTTCAAATGGTCCCCGGCAATCACTACGCCGACCCAATCCCCCGCCTAACCCGCGCCTTCACCTCCCTCTATCCCCCCAAATAGCCTGAAAAAAAAAGAGAGAGCGGCTGCAGAACCTTGGTCCTGCAGCCGCTATTAACGTTATGCGTCGCCTAACATTCGTTTGATTTGGGCTATGCGCAGCTGATTGTAGAGCGTGGTTTGCGGGGATGTCGGACCTAATAGGTCGAATCCATGGAAAACTCCCGGGATGATGTGAAGTTCCGTGTTGACTCCCGCACAGGTGAGACGCGCCGTGTAGTTCAGACACGACATGCAGAATAGGTCGAGAGTGCCGACAGCGATAAATGCCGGTGGAAGATTGCTGAGGTCAGTGGCAAGTGAGGCCGAGTAATAAGGAAGTTCATTTTCGGGCAATTTCTGACCGCCTAAAAGAGTGTTCCATCCGAGGCGGTTATAGGCAGGCGTCCATACGAGCTGGCCGGCGTAAGGGTCGGGCATGGGGTCTTGGTCGGTGCCGGTGCGACTGTCAAGCATAGGATAGGTCAATGCCTGGCCGCAGAGGGTTACGCGTCCGTGGTCGCGATTATAAATGGCTAAGCGAGCGGCAAGGCCTCCTCCGGCGCTTTCGCCTAAGATGACAATGCGCGTGGGGTCGGCACCATATTCCGCGGCGTGGTCGTGGATATATTCAAGGCCTGAATATGCGTCATGTAAATCGGCCGGGAATGGAGCCTGCGGAGCCAAGCGATAGTTGACGCTTACCAAAATAGCCTGCAAGCCGTTGGTCAGCACTTCCGGGCGTGTGGCCATGGTGTTGGCGTCGCCCATCAGGTAACCTCCGCCATGCATAAAATAAAGTATGGGGAGCGGGCCTTTGCGGGTCAGTTCTGTCGGATGCCAGATATAGAGGTCAATGTTATTGCCATCCATGCCGGTGATTGTTACTTTCTGCGAGCCGGGAAATGCCTGACTTTCGCCAATCATGCTCACGTATGGATTCTTATCAAAGGGTAATTGACAAGCCTCAAATATCTTGTCTAAGAGGGGTAGCTGATATTCTTTGGCTGCCAAGTGTTTGGAAGTGAATTCTTCTGCCATATCTTTTAATTTTTGAAGTTTTTACTTTTCAACTCATCCGGGCGCTGATTAGTTCTATAAAGGCTAAAATAGGATATATTATGCACGTTTTAGAATGTTTTAAGTAAACTAATTTCGCGAAAATTACGTTAATAAGTAAAAAACAACTGACAATGACGCCTGACCCCATTTCTCCATTATGGACCATCAGAGACCTCAATTCCGCAGCCGCGGGGATGACGTTTGGCTCTGACTTTATTTTTTATCGCGATTTCTCCGCCCTCCGAAATCTAACGAGCAAAATCATAGTGAATTTTGTCGGATTCATTTATGTCGCGGCAGGGAAGGTTGACATCACTCTTAATGATGTTGCTCTCAGTGTGCAGCCCGGTCAGATTGTTTTCTATAAGGCCGGCGACTATGTTTCCGGGGTGCTTTTTTCGCCTGATTGTGATGGAATGCTCTGCGGGATTGAGGCTACCGTGCCCTTTGAAAGCCGCAGTTCCGTCGGGTTTCCCCAATTGACCTCCTTGAAGGGGAATTGCGTTGTGTTTAATCTTAATGAGAGAGTGGAACCCCTTCTTAAACTCTATGGCGAAATATTAAGCCATAAATACTCAATGGGAATGGAGAATGTGAGGTTCACAATAATTTCGATGATGGAGGATTTGCTCACTTCGGTCACTCTCCCGGGTGCTGACATGAATCAGAAGCCTGCGAGGCAATCGGCCGACAGACTCTATCAACGGTTTTCCACACTTCTTATAGAATCCAAGCCCAAGGCGCGAGAGATTCGATGGTATGCCGATGCACTATCGGTCTCGCCCAACTATCTGGCCAGAGTAGTGAAACAGATCAGCGGCAGGAGCACAATCGAATGGATAAACGAAGCCGTCATGACCGATGTTCGGACCATGCTGATCCATTCGGATGAATCCATAAAGGAAATCTCAGTCCGCTTAGGCTTCAATAATCCCGCCTTCTTCGGCAAATATGTCAAGAAACATTCAGGCCTGACTCCCAAACACCTAAGATCAAATCTAAAAGCCAATAAAGCCTAATCTCCCCCTGGTGATGGTGATGGTAAATAATAATGTTTAAACCATTACTGCCATACAAAAAATCACGATTAAGAGACTACAAAGGTACAAAAAATTGCGATTATAACCGCAATTTTTACAAAAAACTGAGTATAAACCCCAATTTTTCCGTGGTTCTTCCTTATTTTTTATATTTGATTATTTCATCGGTCAATATGTGGACAGTGGATGACGGATTGGTGTATGCTTCTTTGGATTTGGCTCTGTTTGCAGCCATTTCAATTGAGTCTATCAAGGCTTTTTTCATGGCCGTTGAGAAATTGCCTTTCTCATAATCCGGATCTATGCTTTTCAGCAGGGCAATACATTCGGCGGATGAAAGCTCTCTGCAGGTGTCCTTGTAGTGTAGGATAAACCAATATTCAATGCAGGGATTTGAAAGCAGCAGCTCGGCATCCTTAATTTTCTTCAAATGTTCCAGCATGCCCGGCACATCAAGGTCAAACATCAAAAATGTCTTATCATCGTGCGTTGTGAATCGTTCACGCTTGCATCGGTCGATGTAAGGTTGTGAGATATTAGAGTCGCTTACCTTTGCTATAATTTCAACTGGTACTCGGAAACTTCGACGCAACAGGTCAACGTAAGCCGCCTCCGTTTTCCCTTCACAGAAAACAAAGAATG
>CAZLMV010000175.1:0-4150 GCA_964560625.1 uncultured Bacteroides sp.
GTGGTCTTACCGGCGTCAATATGGGCCATAATGCCGATATTGCGGGTAAATTTCAACTGTTCGTCAGATTTTGCCATTGTTGATTTCTTGCTTGATTGGAGAGATTAAAAACGGAAGTGAGCGAATGCGCGGTTAGCTTCGGCCATCTTGTGCATGTCTTCCTTGCGCTTGAATGCACCGCCTTGCTCGTTGTAGGCATCAACAATTTCAGCTGCGAGCTTGTCGGCCATGGTCTTGCCGCCGCGCTTGCGAGCATAGATAATGAGGTTTTTCATTGAGATTGACTCCTTGCGGTCGGCGCGGATCTCAGTAGGCACCTGGAAGGTGGCGCCACCTACGCGGCGGCTCTTCACCTCCACCAGAGGAGTTACATTGTCGAGGGCCTGCTTCCAGATTTCCAGGGCAGTCTTTTCCTCGTTGGGCATCTTGGACTTCACGGTCTCAAGTGCGCTATAGAAAATGGTAAATGCGGTGTTCTTTTTGCCGTCATACATCAGGTGATTAACGAACTTGGTCACCTTGACGTCATGGAACATAGGATCGGGCAGAACTACCCGCTTCTTAGGCTTTGCCTTTCTCATTTTTCTTGGTTTTCGCTTTGTGTCTTCAAATTTCGGGGTGGGCTGTCTGTAACTTGTCGTGTCATCTGCTTCAACCCGGGCTCTCGCGCCCGAATTTACTCAACCGATATATAGTTTTTCTGATTAGCCGACCAAACGAAACGAACGACTGTTTTTAAATTCTTGTTCGGTTTGTTTGATTGTTTAGTACCGTTGCGGGGCCTTATTTCTTACCCTTTCCGGCGGGAGCTGCACCCGGTTTGGGGCGTTTTGCACCATACTTGGAGCGACGCTGAGTGCGATCCTTCACACCCTGAGTGTCCAGAGTGCCGCGGACAATGTGGTAACGTACACCGGGAAGGTCCTTTACACGACCGCCACGAACCAGCACGATGCTGTGTTCCTGAAGGTTATGGCCTTCGCCCGGAATGTAACTGTTGACTTCCTTGCCGTTGGTCAGGCGCACACGCGCAACCTTACGCATTGCCGAATTAGGTTTTTTAGGGGTGGTCGTGTAGACACGAACGCATACGCCGCGACGCTGGGGGCAGCTGTCAAGTGCGGGCGACTTGCTCTTGTCGGTCAGAGCCACGCGGCCTTTTCGTACTAATTGCTGAATAGTAGGCATCTTAGTTTTTTAGTTGTTGATTACTGTTGGTTTATATTAATTTGTTTTCGTTCTTTAGCACTCTCCACACTGCGCACACGCCACACGCATTGCTCTCATTCTCAGAATGTTAGCATCGCGTCAGCATGCACTTATGCTTCGATTTGCACCGCAAAGTTACGAATTATTTTCCTAATTTCCAAACTTTTACGAATAAAAAATCCCGTCGAGCCGGGATTTTTTATTTAAGGTTTAAAGTTTAAAGCCGCCCGCCCCGCGCCGACATAAGATTTATAAGATTTATAAGAATTATAAGAATTATAAGAATTATAACCCCGCCCCACCCCCATAAACCATAAACCCCGGCGCAGCCGGACCAACCTTAAACCTTAAACCTTAAACCTTAAACACCAAAAAAGCGCAGGCTTTTTTGGTAATCAAGAGCGGATTTCTTATCTTTGCGCTCATGAAACCTGTTTTTCTCATCGGATACATGGGCTGCGGCAAATCTACCCTCGGCCGAGCCCTCCAGAGGCACTCCGGCCTCGACTTCATCGACCTCGACTCCTACATCGAGAACCGCTTTCACGCCTCTATATCAGAACTTTTCGCCGCCCGAGGCGAAGAAGGGTTCCGCCGAATCGAAGCCGCCATGCTCGACGAAGTCAGCCAACTTTCCGACGTCGTCATTGCCTGCGGCGGCGGCACTCCCTGCTTCTTCAACAACATGGACCTGATGAACCAACGCGGACTGACCGTCTGGCTCACCACTCCCCTCCCCCGCCTCTTTGAGCGACTCCAGCGCAACCGCTCCCGCCGACCCATCCTCGCCGGAAAATCCGACGAAGAACTCATGGACTTCATCACCGCCGCCCTGCGCGAGCGCGAACCTTACTACTCACGCGCACAGGCGCAATTCTGCGCAACCCTCCTTGAAGATAAAAGTCAAATAGCCATCACGGCCGCCCAATTTGCCGAAAAATTCCTCAAATGATTATCCTTGACTACATTACCCTCGAAAAGGCCGTAAAAATCGAGCCTGACCGTCGCGAAATCTCCCTCGGACTCCCCTCCGGACTCCCCTTCGGCGAAAGCCGCTTCCCCCTGACCCCCGAAGGCACCGCCCAACTCACCGACATGGGCCTCAAAATCATCATCGAAGAGGGCGCCGGAGCCCCCATTCACTACTCCGACGCCGCCTACATGCGCGCCGGCGCCCACATCGCCCCCCGAGCCCAAACCCTCCGCGCCGACATCATCATCAGCCCCGCCCCGCTGACCCGCGTCGAAGCCGCCTCAATTCGCCGCGGCTCCCTGCTCGTCACTCTCAGCGCCGCCCTCCTCGAAAACCCCGACTATGCCCGCACCCTGATGCAAAGCAGCGTCAACGTCCTCGCCGCTGACCTCATCAGCGACGGCGAACACCGCCTCGTGGCCGACATCCTCCACGAAATCGACGGCTGCGCATCCTTAGCCATCGCCTCCGCCATGCTCACCGACCCCGTCTACGGCAAAGGAATCCTCCTTGGCGGAGTCACCGGCATCGTCCCCTGCGAAGTCACCATCATCGGCTCCGGCATGGGCGCCATCGCCGCCGCCCACAACGCCCTCGGCCTCGGAGCCACCGTCCGCATGTTCGACAACGACCTCTACTCCCTCCGAAAAGCCGGCCGCGTCCTCAACCACAAAGCCGTCAGCTCCGCCCTCCACGACAAAGTGCTCCGCTCTGCCCTCCGCCAAGCCGACATCGTCGTCGTCACCCCCACGCGCCGACCCTTCACCGTGCCCCTCGACGCCGTCGACGCCATGAAAGAACGCGCCCTCGTCTTCGACCTCACCGCCCGTCCCGGCCAAGCCTTCCCCACCCTCTCCCTCATCAACCTCGGCCGCTCCTCATCAACCATGATCCAAGCCTCCGCCTCCCGCACCTGCTACTACAACGTCGGCTGCCGAGTCCCCCGCACCGCCGCCATGGCCCTCACTAACGCCCTAACCGGCAACATCGACACCCTCAAAGAAGCATGGCAATCACCCCAACTCACTGCCCCCGCCATGCGCCCCGCAATGATGCTCTTCTGGGGAAAATGCGTCTCCCAACCCCTCAGCCGCGAACTCCAAGCCCCCTACTTTGACTTCAACATCTTAGCCTCCGGAAACTAACCCACATGGCCCCCGCAAAAAGAAAATACTACGTAGTCTGGCAAGGACTCTCCCCCGGAATCTACGACTCCTGGGAAGAATGTCAAGCCCAAGTCGAGGGATTTGCCGGCGCTCGCTTCAAAGCCTTCCCCGACATCGAATCAGCCACCGCCGCCTTCCGCGGCTCCTACGAAGACCAAGCAACCCTCCTCATAGCCCTCTCCCGGCGCCCTCAAGCCGACGTCGGCTACGAACAATTCCCCGAAATCCGCATGGACGCATGGGCCGTCGACGGCGCCTGCGCCGGAGTCCCCGGACCCATGGAATACCAAGGCGTAGAACTGGCCACCGGACGCCGAATCTTCCACTTCGGGCCCCTCCCCGGCGGCACTAACAACATTGCCGAATACGTTGCCCTGGTCCACGCCCTCGCCCTCCTCGACCGCCAAGGAGACCACCAACGCCCCATCTACTCCGACTCCCGCACCGCCATAGCCTGGCTCCGCAACCGCCACTCAAAAACCACCCTCCAACCCACCGCCGAAAACGCCCAAGTCTTCCAGCTCCTAAACCGCGCCGACCGCTGGGTCGCCACCCACCAGCTATTAAATCCCGTCCTAAAATGGCAAACCGAAACCTGGGGCGAAATCCCCGCCGACTTCCACCGCAAATAATCCCCCCGCAAAATTTTCGGGGAAAGGGGGTTGTGCAAGGGGGTTGATATAACGAAACAAGGCGCATCGGGGGGATGCGCCTTGGTGGGGGGGAGGTTTGGGTTAGGGGTGGTAGGGGTGGTTTTGGAGGTCGCCGGCGAGGAATTTGTCGTAGGAGGCCATGTCGATGA
>CAZLMV010000176.1:0-4111 GCA_964560625.1 uncultured Bacteroides sp.
CGTAACTATTTGATAGTCACGGGGGAATTATTTGCGAATTATTGCCAACAAGTTTTGAAAGTAAACCTTTAAATCTGCCCCGTAAAGAATTGAGGCACAGGGTTAAAACGGGAAAGACCCCGTCGGGTGACGGAGTCTTTGGAGGTCCCAAGCGGATTCGAACCGCTGTACACGGTTTTGCAGACCGTTGCCTAACCTCTCGGCCATGGAACCATTTGCAGGTGCAAAGTTACGGAGAATTTTCGGGATGAGCAAATTTTTTTGTGTTTTTTTGATTTTTTTTGTGAAAGTGTTGCGTTTTTCAGTCATTCTGACTAAATTTGCAAGATATTATGGAAAGTTTAGTTTACGTGTTGCTTCGCGGCTTTGCCATCGGCGTACTGATCTCCGCCCCCATGGGTCCGATCGGTATGTTGGTGATCCAGCGCACGTTAAATAAGGGCCGCTGGCCCGCTTTCTTTACCGGCATCGGCGCCTCGGTCTCTGATATGTTTTATTGTATCTTGACGGGCGCCGGCATTGCTTTTATCACGGATTTCATTAATTCTCAGCAGTTTATCTTGCAGCTCTTAGGGTCGGCCGTGCTGATAGTGTTTGGCGTGTGGCTTTTCCGAAAAAATCCGGCGCGAAGGGTGAATCCCAAGGATGACCCGACGCCGAAGAGCTACTGGAAGGACATGGTCAGCGGCTTTTTGCTGACTTTTTCAAACCCGCTGATACTTTTTTTCATCATCGGCCTTTTTGCGCGCTTCAATTTCCTGCTGCCCGAGTATCGCTATTACCACTACATTTTGGGCTATCTGAGCATCGCCTTGGGGGCCTTGGCGTGGTGGTTTCTTATCACGTTCTTAGTCAATAAGATGAGGGCTCATTTTAATGTGCGCTCGCTTTATATCATCAATCGCATCATTGGCGGCATCCTCGTGGCGTTCGCGCTCATCAGCTTGGTCACCGCCTTTGTCTAACCCCCTCACACCCAATCCATTATGCGCAACCTCCTGAAATTCATCTGCTTAATCATAGCCATCGGCATCCTTTCCGCTCGCGCCGAGGCCCAAACGGCATTGGCCGATTCGCTGATAGCCCGCAAGGCCGAGCAGACGAAGATTGTCTATATCGACGGTCGCCCGGCCGAGGCCTCCACGCTCCAGGCCGACAAGGACTCTATCTTCCGCTTAATCAGAGACTTCTATTACGACCAGTTCCGCCATTTTCAGGACCCCGACGCGCCCTATTTCCTCTTTATGAGCAAGGAGGCGGGCCTGTCGATGGGCATCGGCGGCAGTGTGCGCATGCGTGCTTTTTATGACTGGGGCGGGGCCGTGCCGGGCAGCTCCTTTGCGCCTTACACCATCCCGATGACGGCCAATCCGCTCCACCCTCGCCGCTTCGCCACGACTCCGGCGGGCACGGGGCTGTTTTTCCGCGTAATTGGCTATCACAGAGCCATAGGCAGCTATCAGCTCTATATCGAAACGGACTTCACCGGCTATGAATCGCGCGGCCTGAAGCTGAAAAAGGCCTATGCCACGATCCGGGATTTCACCGTGGGCTATGCGGCATCAACCTTCTCTGACCCGGCGGCCCAGCCCGTGGTGATCGACGCCGCCGGCAATAACAACAAGTTTTCCCACACGTCGGTCTTGGTGCGCTACATGCCCTGCCTCAAGCAGCGCTGGCACTTAGGAGTGTCGCTCGAAACTCCGTCGACGGCCATCGACCAGACCTCAACCGCCGCCAAGCCGCTGAGCGACTGGCTCCCGGACCTTGCCGCCTTGGTTCAATATCAATGGGCGCCGGGGCAACACGTTCGCCTGAGCGGCATTGCCCGCACGCTCTCTTATCGCCAAATGACTGAGGGAGTGAATCATAACCTCGTGGGCTGGGGCGTGCATTTGAGTGCCGTGGGGCGCCCGACGCGCGCACTGACCGCCTATGGCAACTTCGCCACGGGGCGCGGCATTGCCGGCTTGGGCAGCGACCTGCGATATGGCCACTATGACCTCCTTGCCGACCCCGAGAATCCCGCGCGGCTCTACACGCCGCTCTCGCTTGGCTGGACGGCCGGATTGCAATACAATTTCCGCCCGAACTTCTTCATGTCCATTGCCGCCAGTCAGACCTACCTCCACGCCCGCAAAGGCGCACCCGCCACGGAATATCGCTGCGGCACGTTTGCCTGCCTCAACGCCTACTGGAACATCCTGCCGCGCCTGAGCGTGGCCGCCGAGGTGGATTATGGCCGCCGCGAAGACGTCTCGCGCGAGGCCCGCAACGCCTGGCGCGCCAACGTCATGTGTGCATTCACGTTCTAAATTAATCGTGATGATACGGCTCGCCGCGCAGAATGGTCTGCGAGCGATAGAGCTGCTCGACGAAAAACAGGCGCACCATTTCGTGATTAAACGTCATGCGGCTCAGCGAAAGTTTTGAGTCGGCCCGCGCATAGACGGCCTGCGAAAATCCATAGGGACCGCCCACGACGAAGACTAACCTCTTGCCTCCCGCGGCCATCTGCTTTTCCATAAATCCGGCAAACTCGCGCGAGGTCATTTCGCGGCCGTTTTCGTCGAGAAGTATCAGTCGGTCAGCTGCTTCAATGCGGCGCAAAATCTGCTCTCCCTCAAGTTCTTTCTGCTTTTCGGGGGTCACAGAGGCGGCTTTTTTGACATCGGCCACGATCTCCACCTCCACGGGCAAATAATGGCGCAAGCGCTCCAAATAGAGGTCAATAGCCTTGCGCATGAGGGGCTGAGAGGTCTTTCCGACGGCCATTAAAAGTAGTTTCATTTGATTTTCTGCTGAATTTTTGTTAAATTTGCCGCAAAATTACGAAAAAAATCAAGAATTTCTATGAAATCGAAAGACGAACTGATTGACGACCTGCTGACGCTGGCCTTTGCCGAAGACGTCGGCGACGGCGACCACACCACCCTGAGCACCATCCCGGCCGACGCTCGCGGCAAGCAGCGGCTCATCATCAAGGAGCCGGGCATCTTGGCCGGAGTGGAAGTGGCCCGCAAGGTGTTTGAAAAGTTTGACCCGGAGCTGAAAATGACCGTGTTTATCCCTGACGGAACGGAAGTTAAGCCGGGCGACGTGGCCTTCGAAGTGGAGGGCCGAGTGCAGAGCCTGCTCCAAACCGAGCGCATCATGCTCAACATCATGCAGCGCATGAGCGGCATCGCCACCACCACCCATCGCTATCAGCAAGAACTCCAGGGACTTAAAGCCAAAGTCATCGACACGCGCAAAACGCAGCCGGGCATGCGAGTGCTCGACAAGGAGGCCGTGCGCATTGGCGGCGGCGGCAACCACCGCATCGGCCTCTTCGACATGATTCTGATTAAGGATAACCACAACGACTTTGCCGGGGGCATCCCAAACTCCGTGGCCGCCGCCAAGGCTTATTGCCGCGAAAAGGGCAAGGACCTGAAAATCGAAGTCGAGGTGCGCAACACCGAGGAGATTGACCAGGCCCTCGCCGCCGGAGTGGACCGCATCATGCTGGATAACTTCACCCCGGAGCGCACGGCCGAGGCCGTCAAGCGCATCAACGGGGCCACGGAGATTGAATCCAGCGGCGGCATCACGCTCGAAACCCTCCGCGCCTATGGCGAAACCGGGGTTGACTTTATCAGCGTGGGCGCCCTGACCCACTCGGTCAAGGGCCTCGACATGAGCTTCAAAGCCGTCTAAAAGATATCCTTTAAGGCCTAAAATTGGCATATTTGGCCTTAAAATTTGCAAAGTCGGGCAAAAATGCGTAACTTTGCGCGTTGACTTATGTCGAAATTCATCAGCATTTAATCAATTATTATCACCATAAATAATAACAGCATGAGTTTAAATATCATCGTGCTCGCCAAGCAGGTCCCTGACACCCGCAATGTGGGCAAAGATGCAATGAAAGAGGACGGCACCATCAATCGCGCTGCGCTGCCGGCAATCTTCAATCCGGAAGACCTCAATGCGCTGGAGCAGGCTCTGCGCCTCAAGGACGCTAACCCCGGCTCCACCGTGACGATGCTCACCATGGGTCTTCCCCGTGCCTCAGAAATCATTCGTGAAGCAATCTATCGCGGCGCCGACCGCGGAGTAGTCCTGACCG
>CAZLMV010000177.1:0-2623 GCA_964560625.1 uncultured Bacteroides sp.
AGATTCGGACTTTCGAAGAGGGAGTTATGGGGCTCCATAATGACCGATGAGAAAGGGCGGAGATTGCCCTGCCGGCGCGAAGGATGATGTAAACTAATTGTCATGTCTTACTTTACATTATGAAGATCATCACAAGGCCGCCAAGGATCAGCAGCGTGTTGCCCACGGCGTAAGTGATCGTATAGCCCATGGCGGGCACGGTGGATTGCAGCGAATCCTGAATGGCGCCGAGGGCGGCGGTGGTGGCGCGGCTACCGGCCACGCAACCGAGCGTCACGGCCGGGTGGAACTTAAAGACTTTGTCGCCAATCCAGATGCCTAAGAGCAGGGGAATGGTGGTGGCGATGGCGCCCGCTGCGAGCAGCTGCCAGCCCACTTGCTGGAGCCCGGAGATGAACACCGGACCGGCCGAGATGCCCACGACGGCGATAAACATGTTCAGTCCAACGTTATTGAAAATCCAGACTGCCGGCTCGGGGATGCGTCCGAAAGTGGGGTGCTTGGAGCGCAACCAGCCGAACACGAGGCCCGCAATCAGGGCGCCGCCGCTGGTGGACAGGCTGATAGGCACGCCGCCAAGATGAAGCGTAATGGCGCCGATGAGGGCACCGATGGCGATGCCGAAGCCGATGAAGACCATGTCGGAGGCCGTGGTGGGCTTGTCGGCATAACCGATATAGGCGGCTGCGGCGTCGACGGCGGCCGACGGACCCGTAAGAGTCAGCATGTCGCCGCGTTCCAGGCGCGTTTGAGCCAACACGGGGATTTCCACGCCGCCGCGCTTGATGGAGCTGATAATCACGCCATGAGTCTTCGGCGAAGTGCGGAAATCGCCAACCGTAGAGCCGACCACGCGCTTTGAGGCTACCATCACAGGCACTTGGCCCACGGGGAACGACAGCAGTTCCTCGTCAGAAATCTCCGGGCCGATCCATGATTCATCGTCGATGATAAACTCGCGGCGACCGGACAGAACCACTTCATCGCCCTGGCGTACAACATAATCCGCCGCCGGCTGAGAGACAATTTCCTGACCCGAACGCACGCGCTCAATGAAGAGGCGGCGACCCTGATCCATGAGGTATTTTTCAACGTCGGCAACCTTGCGGCCTGGCGCAAAATATTCATTGTCAGCCTTATAGGCGCGATAAATCACCGGTGCATAGGCGCTGACCAGCGACGGGTCGGAATCCGCCGGATCCTGGTTCATGCTGCGCTCCAAGTCCTCAGTCTGCTGGCGCACCTTCTTCAAGCCGCCAAGCATCATCGGGCCAAGAGAGCCAAGAATCCAGGCCGAGCCGATGGTGCCGAAAATGTAAGTCACAGCATAGGCCACGGGGATGATGTTGCTCCACGAAGTCTTGTCGGCAGCCGAGGCGTTGAGGTTGTTAATCGTGTCGTCGGCCACGCCAATGACGGCTGACATGGTCTGCGCGCCGGCATACAAGCCTGCCGCCTCGCCCGGATTATAATGAAACAGTTTGGCCACTATGATGGTCGTTACCAACACGATAACGCTCATCACCACGGCAAAAATAACCTGCTTCAACCCCGAGCCGCGAAGCGATGCGAAAAACTGCGGCCCGACGCTATAACCGATGGCAAATAGGAAGAGCAGGAAGAAAACCTGCTTCAACGGCCCCGGCACCGGAATGTTTAGTTGGCCGATTAGAACGCCGACCAAGAGCACCGACGTCACCGTGCCCAACGAAAAAGATTTATACTTAAATCGCCCGATCCAAAAACCGAGCCCGAGAGTCAAGAAAATTGCAATAGCAGGGTTGTCACGCAACGTCTGCACCAACCAGTGAATAATTTCCATAGTAATAGTTGAACGATTAAAACATTTACCAATATAACCCCTCACCCCCCTCAAAAGTTTACGCCCCCAAAAATCCCCCCCTCCAATTACTCCAATCCCCGGAAGCAATAAACCCCACTAAATTAGCGTTATGATAAAAAAACCTAACTATCATGCGCAAGATTCTCTTAGCCCTCTTTATCATGCTATCCCTTGCCGCCTCGGCACAAGACAAGCCTGTGAACTGGGGCATCAAAGCCGCCGTCGGCGTCGAACTCCCCGGCAAGTGGCACTCCGACGGCCATGCCGTCACTATGTATCGCCCCGGAGTGGGATTCTCCATTGGCGGCGTCTGCAACATCTTCTTAGGCCGAAACTTCTACTTCGAGCCCGGACTCGCACTCGGCTACTCCCAATACCGCTACAAGGACCTCGGATTCTCCGGCCCCGAAGACCTCATCCTCGAAACAGACCCCAAGATCTATAAATGGAGCCTGCAAATGCCCCTTGTCGTCGGCTACACCATCGATTTTTCGAGCAATTTCGCCCTCAATCTCTTTACCGGACCGCAACTTAGATACGCCTTCGCCGGCAAAATAGCCTTCAAAAACTCCATCCTCAACGAAGATCCCAGCGAATACACCAACCTCTGGAACGGCCAGCGACGCCTCGACCTCGCCTGGAAAATCGGCCTCGGCATCCCCCTCCGCAGCGTCCACCTCGCCCTCGAAGCCGACCTCGGCCTCACAAACCTCCAAAAAACCACCTTCACCCACCGCGAATCCCGCCTCGCCCTCACCGCCACCCACTACTTCTAACCCC
>CAZLMV010000177.1:2723-4014 GCA_964560625.1 uncultured Bacteroides sp.
GCGACGGTATTTCGGGCAGGAGGTGCGGTGAACTTTTTTGGGGGGTGGGGCGTTTTTTGGGTAGATAAATTTAATTCAACTAATGTTATGAAGAAGAAATCTACTAAAATTTGGGTGGCCATCGGGGCCATCGTGCTGATCATTTTGCTGATTGTTTGGCTGGAATTCGCATTTTTGGCCGGAGATACTGACGTAACTGCGTGTGCGTCTCTTGCATCTTCCGTTTTAAATGCGTAAATTTGCGCATCGAAAAATCATAACCAAGCATCAATTTTTAAATGGAAACTAACGAACAACTATTGAAGGACGTCCGCGCCAAGGCCGCCGAATGGCTGAGCGACGGATATGACGAACCGACTCGCGCCGAGGTCAAGCGTATGCTCGACGCCGAGGATCCGACCGAACTGATCGAGTCTTTTTATAAGGACTTGGAGTTTGGCACGGGCGGTCTGCGCGGCATTATGGGCGTAGGCACGAACCGCATGAACCGTTACACCGTGGGCGCCGCCACTCAGGGCCTGGCTAATTACCTGAACGAGACTTTCTCGGAGCTCCCCGAAATCAAAGTGGCTGTGGGCCACGACGTGCGTAATCATTCGCGCGAGTTTGCCGAAATCGTGGCTGATGTATTCTCGGCCAACGGCATCACGGTTTATCTGTTTGATTCTTTCCGCCCGACTCCGGAGCTGAGTTTCGCCATTCGCGAATTGGGCTGCCAGAGCGGCGTGAACATCACCGCCAGCCATAACCCGAAGGAGTATAACGGCTACAAGGCTTACTGGGCCGACGGTGCGCAAATCATTGCGCCCCACGACGTTAACATCGTGTCTCGCGTGGCTTCAATCACTCCCGCCGACATCAAGTTTGGTGGCGACAAGAGCCGCATCCACATCATCGGCGCCGACATTGACCGCAAGTTCCTTGACGCCATCAAGGGCCTGCAGCTGAGCCCCGACATCGTGGCCAAACATTCTGACCTGAAAATCGTCTATACGCCGATCCATGGCACGGGCGTAAACCTCATCCCCGAAAGCCTTAAGAATTACGGCTTTACGAACATTATCCACGTGCCGGAACAGGACGTTCCCTCGGGCGACTTCCCCACGGTTGATTCTCCCAACCCGGAAAATCCGTCGGCCATGGCTATGGCTATCGACGTGGCCAAGCAGACTCAGGCCGACATCGTCATGGCCTCGGACCCCGACGCTGACCGCATTGGCTGCGTGATGCGCAATAATCAGGGCGAGTACGTGCTGATCAACGGCAACCAGATCGTGATGATCCTGCTCAA
>CAZLMV010000178.1:0-3983 GCA_964560625.1 uncultured Bacteroides sp.
CGCACAAATCCTTCTTGATTCACTGTCAATGAGGGGTTTAGAACGGAAGATCGTCAGTTGCTCCGGGGGCGGGAGTCAGGTCGGCCGGGGCCGGCGGGAAGTCGTTGCCAAACGGGTCAGAGGGGGCAGCGGGGGGCACGGGAGCGCCGGCGCCAACTTTCTCCACCTTGAAGCCGCGCACGTCGGTGTACCAGCGGCCGTTGAACTCGCGGCTTTCGATGTCGACGGAAACCACGACTTCGTCGCCCACGCTCATGGGATACTGATCGATGCGTTCGTTGAAGAAGTTGAAGCAGATCTTTTTGGGGTAGGTTTCCTGGGTTTCCAGAACGTATTCCTGCTTTTTCCAGTCCTTGCCGGCTTTGCTTACGCCGCCCTGAGGGGGGAGGACCTGTATGATTTTACCTTTAATTTCCATGATTTATTATTTGTTGATTTTTTCGATAAATTCTTTCATTTCCGGGGTGTGTTTCTCGACGCTCTGCAGGAGCTTGAACTGGGCCTTTGAGCGCACGAGGTTGTGGTCCGGGTATTGAATCTTATAATAGGTGTCGCCGTTGATGTAGTCGGCAAGGAAGCGCACCGTCTGCATGTAGGGGAACAGGGCGGCGGCATAGGGGAGATTTTCGATTTCGATGGGGAGGAGGAAGTCCTTGGCCGTGGAGAGATAGCCCTCGGTGAAGGCCTTGAAGATGTCCATGTTAAATTCCACGTTGTCAAGGTTTTTGTCGTCCTCGGCGCCGGTGTTTGCGCCGGTGCGCATGAAGTCGCCGAAATCGGAGAAGATGAACGAGGGCATCACGGTGTCCAAGTCGATGACGCAGAGCACGGTCTTGCCGTCTTCGTCAAACATCATGTTGTTGACCTTGGTGTCGCAGTGGCAGATGCGCTTGGGGAGCTTGCCTTCGCGGTGGAGGCGCTCGGCCTTACACATTTCGTCGGCGCGCTTTTCGAGCTCGTCGAGCAGGGGTTGCACTTCCTTGACGCGGCCCACGGGGTCGGCGGCCACGGCTTCGCGCAGCTGGCGCAGGCGCAGCTCCATGTTGTGGAAGTCAGGGATGGTTTCCACGAGGGTTTCGGGGATGTCAACGAGCATGCTCTGGAAGCGGCCAAAGGCGCGGCCGGCGTCGAGGCTGCTTTCGGGGGTCACGGCCTCGAAGGTCTTGGAGCGGGGAATGAAAACCATTACGCGCCAGTAGCTTTCGCCGTCGAAATAATAGGTCTTGCCGCCCTCTTTCAGGGGGACGAACGTCAGCACCTTGCGGTCAATGTCGGTTTCGCCGGCGGCTTCGAGCTTGCGGCGGATATGGCGCGTCACGGCCTCGATGTTGTGCTGCAGGCCTTCGACGTCGGTGAAGATATGATGGTTGATGCGCTGCAGGACGTAGTCAGGGGCGTCGCCCTCGGTGCGCACCACGTAGGTGTCGTTAATCAGGCCGTTGCCAAGGGGTTTCACTTCGCTGACGGTGCCTTTTATGTCAAATTGGTCAATGATTTTGTTGAGCTTTTCCATTGTTGCGGTATTATTATATAAGGTGTAAGAGTTAATAGACGAGGGTGCCGATGGGTTCGCCGCTGAGCACTTTGCTGAGGTTGCCGGGGGTGTCCATGTCGAAGACGATGATGGGCAGTCCGTTTTCCTTGCAGAGGGCCGTGGCGGTGAGGTCCATGACCTTGAGGCCGCGAGAGTAGACTTCGTCGTAGGTGATGCGGTCAAACTTCGTGGCTGTGGGGTCTTTTTCGGGGTCGGCGGTGTAGATGCCGTCCACTCGGGTGCCCTTGAGCATCACGTCGGCCTCCACTTCCACTCCGCGCAGGGCGGCGCCGGTGTCGGTGGTGAAGAAGGGGTTGCCCGTGCCGCCGCTGAGAATGGCCACTTTTCCGGCCTTCATGGCGTCGATGGCGGCCCATTTGCTGTAATGCTTGCCGATGGGGTGCATGGCGATGGCCGTGAGCACTTCGGCGGGCTGGCCGATGGCTTCGAGGGCGGAGCTCAGCGCTAAGGAGTTGATCACCGTGGCGAGCATACCCATCTGGTCGCCCTTCACTCGGTCAAAGCCCTTGCTTGCGCCGGCCAAGCCGCGGAAGATGTTGCCCCCGCCAATGACGATGGCCACTTCGATGCCGCTCTTCACGGCCTCTTTGATCTGGCGGGCATACTGCTCCAGGCGCTCCGTGGAGATGCCGTGGCCCTGGCCGGCGGCGAGGCTTTCGCCGCTCAGCTTGAGCAATACGCGCTTGAATTCACGTTCCATTAGAGTACGCCGGAAAGGTTAAAGCGGTTAAATTCAATGTCTTGGCTGGCCTTAGATGCCATTTTCGGATCGAGGCGGATGGCCTGACGCAGGGCGTTGGTCAGCATGGACTCATTGTTGGTGCGGGCGCCGAGGATGGCCGTCAGATAATAAGTCGTGGCGTCCGGCTCGGCAATGGCGGCGAGGGTGCGCTTGGCCGTGGAGTAATCCTTGGTGAGGATCTGAGCCAAGGCGGCGTTATTGCTGGTGATTCCTTCCATGGCCTGAGCGGCGGCGGCATTGTCGCCCTGCTTCAGATAGTAAACGCCCAGGGCCTCGCCGAGTTCGGGCACACCGGCGGCGGCGCCGAAGCGGCTCTGAGCGTCGTCATATTTGCCTTCCACGAGGTTCACCAGTCCCATGTTCATCTGCGGTTCGGCGCTCTGCGGGGCCAAGCGTGCGGCCTGGGCAAACGAGGCGCGGGCAGCGTCGAAGTCGCCGAGCTGATACTGGGCCATGCCGAGGTTGTTAAACGTGCGATAGTCAGTGGGATAAACCTCAGCGGCGGCGGAATAGATTTCAGCGCGCTTATCGGCTGAGTCAGTGAGAGTTGCATAATAAAGCAGCTCGTCAACGCTCAGAGATGAGGGGTTCTGGGCATAAGCCTGGGCGATTTCTTCGTCGCTCTTGCCGATGACGTTGATTTTCGCCGTGATGCGGCTATAGCGGAGCTGGGGCAGGATTTCCTCGGCAAGCTGCTCAAACACGGAACTCAGATTGTGGATTTCGCGCTCGCGCTCCTCCGGATCCTTATACATGCTCAGCACGCTCAAAATCAGGTCCTTATCCTGGATGTTGCTCTCGCTCACCAAGCGGCGGAAACCTTCCCAGTCTTCCGGGGTGAAATCCGCCGTCAGTTCGCCGAAGCTCACGCCCTTAAGCTGCTTATCCATGTAAGCCTTGGTGGAATCCTCGCGCCTCTTGGCCAACTTGGCGTTGAAGTCATACGAACCGTCGGGCGACGCATATGAGCTGATGTTGATTTCCTCGATTTCCTGGCGCGCATCCTTATTGGCGGCATCGATGCGGCTGTTCAGGCCCGTCATGGCCTCCGTGCGCAACTGATTGTCGCGGATATTTGCCTGATTGATAAGGAAAAGGATGTCGGCATCCACCTTCTCGGCAATGATGCGCTGGAACTTATCGGAAGCCACGGCCGGAGTTGCCGTCTCAGCCGACGCCATCGTGGCCGTAGCCACCACGCCGTTAGCCACGGCCACGCGCGGCAACACGTAATTCTTCTTGCCCTGCTGAACCGTGAAACCAAGCTCGAGCTTGCTCGTGGCCATTTCGGGCTGATAAATGAAATTGACGGGCATCGTTACGGAGCCGCCGTTGTCATATGAAATAGTCTGATTATTGGCGCGCACGTTCTCGCCCTGAAGAGTCAGAGGAGCCGACTGAGCCTCCCCGCCCGCATAAGTCAGGTAAGGAGTAACCGTCACCACGGCGTTTTTAACAAAATACTTCGCAGGAATACGAGCCGACACCGACGCCGGAACGTTCTGACCCACAACCTCCAGCGGATTCGGGTTAACGCTAAAATATTCCGGCTTCATCTGGCCCAATTTCTTTGAGCAGCCCGACAAAGCTACGCCGGCCGCCAAAGCAACCACAAGACTAAACTTGCTATTCATAAATACTAAAAAAATAACGTGAAAAACTTATTATCCCCGCAAAGTTACGAAA
>CAZLMV010000179.1:0-3981 GCA_964560625.1 uncultured Bacteroides sp.
GTGATGGCCACGGGGATTTCGTCCATTTATCCGGCGGAACACCGGGCCTCGGCGGTGGAAATCGTTCGCTCCGGGGGCATGCTCCTGACCGAATATAAGCATCAGGCGAAGGTCTATCGGGCGAACTTTTTGGAGAGGAATCGCATCGTGGCGGGGATGAGTGACTGCCTGATAGTCAGCGAGTCAGCCTTCAAAGGGGGCGCGTTGGTGACGGCGCGCTTGGCCTCGGAATATAATCGCGACGTCTTTGCGCTGCCCGGGCGGATTGGCGATGTGTATAGCGCCGGCTGCAACCGCATCATCGCGGCGGGCATGGCGCGGCTGCTGACGTCGGCCGACGAGCTCATTGCGGCCATGGGCTGGAGCGCCAAAGCCCCCGCGGAGACTCCGGCGCAGATGTCGCTGCCGATGCCGCTGAACCCTGACGAAGAGAAGATTGTTAAGTATTTAGAGACCACGGACGACGCGTCATTAGCGCAGCTCACCTCCGCCACGGGCTTCCCCATAGCGCGGCTGATGTCAATGCTCATCGACATGGAGTTTCGCGGGCTCCTGCTCTCCCTCCCCGGCGCCAAATATCGCCGCATTTGACTGCTAAGTTCTTAAAAATCTTATAAGTCTTATAAATTTTATAATTCTCATAACCTATATAGCCATGGCACGAATAATTCCTGAATCAGAGCTGATAATTAACCCTGACGGGTCAGTTTTTCACCTTCATCTGCGCCCGGAGCAGCTGACGGACCGCATAATTTTGGTAGGCGACCCTTCGCGAGTAGATATGGTCGCATCGTTTTTTGACACGAAGACTTTTGAGGTGCAGTCGCGCGAATTTCACACCATCGGCGGCACCTACAAGGGGAAGCCGATCATGTGTCTGAGCCACGGCATCGGCCCGGACAACATCGACATCGTCATCACGGAGCTCGACGCCTTAGCCAACGTGGATTTCAAGACGCGTGAGGTGCGCGAGCAGACGCGCTCGCTGACCATGGTGCGCATCGGCACGTCCGGCGCCCTTCAGCCGGAGCTGACCCTTGGGACGCCCGTGATTGCCGAGAAGGCCATCGGTTTTGACGGTGTGTTGAATTATTACGCCGGGCGTAACTCCGTGGCTGACTTGGAGTTTGAGCATGCCCTTTGCGAGCACACGGACTGGAATCCGCTGTGGGCGAAGCCTTATGTGGTGGATGCCGACCCGGAATTGGTGGCGCAGATAGGTCGCGACGACATGGTTCGCGGCAACACGATTTCGGCCGTGGGTTTTTACGGGCCTCAGGGTCGCGAAGTGCGCCTTCACCTTGCGAATCCGGACCTGAATGCGCGCATCGAAAAATTCGAGCATAAGGGCCGCAAAATCACCAATTACGAGATGGAATCGGCGCCGCTGCAGGGCCTTGGAAAGCTCATGGGCCACCGCTGCATGACCGTCTGCTCCATCATCGCAAACCGCTTCAACACCACCGCCAACCCCAACTACAAGGACGGCATCCGCAGCTTGGTGGAAACCGTCTTGGAGCGGATTTGACGGGATAATTCGCGTTTTTAAGGCGCGCCGGACACCTCAGGGAGGGTGGCCGGCGCGGTTATTTTTTAGATTAGGGATTGGAGGGCGGGGGAATGGGGGGTGAGGCGGGAGAGGATGTAGGCGAGGAGGGCGGCGGCGGCTTGGGTGAGGAGGAAGTAGAGCCAGGGGGAGGGGATGAGGGTTTGGAGGTCTAAGATTTTGAAGAAGAGGGCTATGATGATCATGTGTGTGAAGTAGATCCACATGCTTTGGCGGCGGAGGGAGATGAATGATGCTTCGGGCATTGATTTAGAGAGAGTTAGGGCGATGCCGAAGAGTCCGATGGCGCCTAATTGGGGGATGAAGGGGAGCTCAGCGGGGAGATTGAGGGAGTAGAATTTGAGGGCGGCGCTGAGGATGAGGAAAGCGCTGGAGCAGAGGAGGTTAAGGTGGGCGCGAAGGGAGTAGGCAAACATTCCGGCGAGGAATGCGAAGCCGCCGCCGTAGGCATAGCCGATGAGGCGGTTATTGAGGCGCAGGAGGAGATTATCAGGTTCGGGAAAGAGCCAGCGCAGGAGGATTGAGGCCGTGAAAATGAGGAGCAGATAGAGGCGATAGTGGCGCAGGGGCTGGAGGAGGGCAATGGTTAAAGTGATGAAAATCAGGGAGTAGAGATACCACAGGGGGAAGGCGCAATAGATTCCTCCGTAGAGGCAGATCATGTTGACGTAGAGCTTGATGGCGGGGAGGAGGGGGGTGTGGAAGTAAAAGAAATAGTAGATGACCAAGGGGAGGTAAACAAGGTTCCATAAGGCCCACATTTTGAGGACTTTTCGGCAGCGCTGGAGCATAAATCGGCGGCGCAGGGGTGCTGAATCCATGTCGGAGAGTTTGCGCTGGAGGAGGAAGCCGGTGGCCATGAAAAAGAAGGGGACGGCGAGGCGAATGAGCCAGTCAAAGAAGGTGGGATAGGCGAAATTATCATGCCCGGCCTCGACATAATTCGCGCGGAAATGGATAGCGACGACGCAGAAGGCCATCAGATATTTGATGAGGTCGACTCCGGCGAGTTGGGAGGATTTTTGGGGATGAAGAGGCGCGGGCATGAGCGGGGGGATGGGGTTAGATTAACTTGTCTTTTTTGGCGCGGTCGGTCATGCGCTTGATGCGTTCGGCGGTGTCGGGGTGGGATGAGAACATCTTGGAGATGTAGCTTGACTGGACGCCGCCGCCTTCCATTGACTGGAGTTTTTTGAAGGCGTTGACCATGCCGAGGGGGTTTTTGCCGTTAGATTTGAGGAAGTCGTAGCCGAAGTCGTCGGCTTCTTTTTCCTGTTTTTGGGAGTATTTAGCTCCGGCGAGGGATTCGCCGATGGATCCGAGCTGGGAGTCAGTGAGGGCGGCGATTTTGCCTCCGGTGGAGGAGATTGCGTCTTTGAGGGCACCGGTGAGGAGGGTTTGGCGCATCTGCTTTTTGGAGTGGTGTTTGGCCACGTGGCCGATTTCGTGGCCGATGACGCCGAGGAGTTCGTCGTCGTCCATGATGTCCATGAGTCCGGCGAAGACGCGTACGGAGCCATCGGGGCAGGCGAAGGCGTTGACGTCGACCACTTCATAGACTTTGAAGTTCAGGGGGATTCCGTCGGCGGAGGTGAGGCCTGCGGTAAGGCGGTTGAGGCGCTGGGTGTAAGCGCTTTCGGGGGCGGAGACGTGGTTAAGGGCGTCGAGTTGAGCTACGGATTGGCGGGCATATTCGGCAATCTGGGAGTCGGAGATCGTGGCGGCTTGGACGCCTTTGGAGGCGGCGTTGAGGGCCTTGCTGACGTTGAATTGGGCGCAGGAGGTGAGGGAAGCGCCGAGGGTCAGGGCGGCAGCGAAGAAGATTTTTTTGAGCATGGGTTTTGAGGGTTTTTGAGGGGAAAAATGGGGGGCGAAAGAGTTTCGCCCCCCGGGAGGTTAGTTATTTTGCGGGGAAAGGCCTCATTTCATTCGGCCCACAATTTTTGTCGCGCGGGCGGGGCTGGTTACCTGCAGATAGTGCAACCCCGCCGGGGTTGACTTTTTTAATGAGGTTGTTACCCCGGGTAGGGCTGAGGCCCAACACGGGGTTAACCGGGGTGAAAGCCCTCCGGGCTTTATTGAGCGTTAGGGGCCTTCGCGCGACCAAATAAGATTTATATTTTTCGGGTTTTGGTGCGCGCTGGGCACCCGAGGCGGGTGCCCTCCCCAGTTATGCTTCCCCGGTTAGGGTTTCCCCGGGTTTTTTAGAGTTTTACTACTTTGCCGGAGATGATGTAGAGGCCGTGGGTGGGGTTGATGACGCGGCGGCCTTGGAGGTCGTAGATGTCGGAAGACTTGGCGGCGGAGATTTCGGTGATGGAGTCGGCGCCGTCGGTTACGACGTTGATGTTTTTGATTTCCCAGGTGCCGGCTACGACGTTGGTTGAGTGATACTTGAAGCCGAACTGGATCTT
>CAZLMV010000180.1:0-3959 GCA_964560625.1 uncultured Bacteroides sp.
GAGAGGGTGATACCGGCTGAGAACACGGCCATTGAGGCGTTGGCCTTGGCAATCAGGTCAAACGACGGGCTCAGCTCCTTAGGCTAAGGAATTCCGACGAGCACCCAGATTACGGCGAGGATAGGAGCCCAGGCCACAGGCTGCGCCAGGGCGTGGAGAACCGGTTTCCAGGCGCTTTCATGCTTCTTGGTGGGGTCTTGCTTCTCAAGCGATGCGTTCATCAGCGAGAGGCCTACGGGGATACCGATAGCGTTAACGACGATGCCGACAATGGCCACGACGAGGGCCACGGAGGGCGAAGTGCCGAAGATAGGCTCAAGGACGGCAAATCCGAGGAAGCCGATGGTGGGCGAGCCGCTGATCAGGGCTGACACGGCAGCGTCGGCGCCGGTGTTTTTCTTAAACATGCGGAACACGAAGTAAACCAGCATGAAGCAGCCCATGATACCGAGGGTGGAGACTAAGGTCAGCATGGCGTCCTTGGTGAGGTCGGCGCGGCTGGCCTGCACGATGGAGACGAACAGCGCGGCCGGCAAGGCGAAGTCAAGTACCACCTTATTGAATTTTTTTGCGTCAGCACCGGTGAAGGCGCCTTTTTTACCGGCAATGTAGCCGGCAAGCATGACGACGATAATCGGCACTATGGCATACAGTAGAACGTGAGAAATTTCCATAGTTTTAGAATTTTAGGCGGATTAAACGGTATACTCGATCAGGGGAGCGGGGTTAAGGTAACCGATGTGGCCTGACTCGGCGCCGGAGTCGGCAGCGAGCTGCACGTCGATGATTGCCGGAGCCTTAGAGGCGATGGCTTCTTCGAGGGCGGTCTTGAGGTCGGCCACGTTGTCCACGCGGTAACCCTTGGCGCCAAATGCTTCGCCGATGAGGTTATACCGGGCGTTGATGTCGAGAGTGGTGGGCGCGGGGGCGTTTTTGCCGGAGGGGTCAACGCCGACGCCATTGTAAATACCACCATTATTGAAGATTACGACGGTTACAGGGAGCTTGTAGCGGCAAATCGTGGCAACGTCCATGCCGGAGAAACCGAAGGCCGAGTCGCCTTCGACGGCCACGACGCTCTTGCCCGTAGCAACGGCAGCACCGATGGTAGAGCCGATGCCCATGCCCATGATTGACCAGGTTGCGCAGTCAATGCGGTGGCGCGGCAGGGCCATGTCGACGGAGTCGCGGGTGTCGTCAAGGGTGTTGGCGCCTTCGTTGACCAAGATTACGTCAGGGTTGGCCTCCAAGATGGGTTTGACAACTGAGAGGGCGCTCCAGTGGGTCATCGGGCTGACCTTGGCGGCGTCGGTGAGGCGCTGCTGGAACTTGGCGTTCTTCGCCTTACTTTCGGCCTGCAGGGAGGGCACCCAGGTGGGGTCGGTCTGCATGGTCTTGCCCTTCAGGCCGGCCAGAATCATGTCGAGCGACTCGCCCATATCGCCCACGACGGGAGCGGCGATGGGCACGTTGCGGTCAATTTCCGTGGGCTCGACGTCGAGCTGGATAAACTTCATGTCGGGGTTCCATTTGCCTCGGCCGAAGGAGAGCATCCAGTTGATTCGCGCACCGATAACCATCACTACGTCAGCGTCTTTCATAATCGTCGAGCGGCAGCTCAGGGCGGAAAGTTCACCGGCGTCGGGCATCAGGCCCTTGGCCATTGACATGGCGAGGTAAGGAATCTTGTAGGTCTCGATGAGAGTCTTGATCTTGTCGTCGACCTGGGCGTAAGCGGCGCCCTTGCCCAGAAGGATTGCGGGGCGCTTGGCCGAGGTGAGGATTTCCACTGCGCGGTCCACTGCGGCCTGGTTAGGAGCCACGGGGGAGGCCACGTCGACGGGCTCGTAGAAGAGCTTTTCGGCGTCGGCGGCGTTCATGATCTCGCCAAGGGCGGGAGTGGTCATGTCAATATAGACGCCACCGGGGCGACCGCTGACGGCGGCACGATAAGCGCGGGCCACGGCCTGAGGGATATCCTTGGCGTGAGAGCAGCGGAAGGCGGCCTTGACGAGGGGGCGAGCCGTGTTGAGCTGGTCGAGCTGCTCATAGGTGCCCATGTCCATGTCGACCATCGTGGGGTCCGAAGCGCCCGAAATCTGAATCATCGGGTAGCAATTGACCGTGGCATTGGTCGTGGCGGTCAGGCCGTTGAGGAATCCGAGGGAGGATACCGTCAGCAAGACGCCGGGCTGCTTGGTCAGGTAGCCATGAGTGGCGGCGGCCATGCCGGCCTGCTGCTCAAAGCGGAAACCATAATAATTCATTCCGAGTTTCTGCATGGCGAATGCTGCCTCGGTCACGGGGATGCCTACGAGACCGTAGACATCCATGAGACCTAACCGACGCAGAGATTCGGCCAGTATATACATTCCCGTTACTTGTTCGGGAAATTTGGGGGCTGCTGCCGCCGTAGCGGCAGCAGCCTGAGTGTTAGTGTTAGCCATGATTATATAATAAGGTGTGTGAAGGGGTTATTTCTTTGCGTCGGCAGCGGCAGCAGAGGCCACGGGGGCGGTGGTGCCGTTGGCGGCAAATGAATTGATCTGGTCCTGAGTGTAGCCCAGTGCGGTCAGCACTTCCTCGGTGTTGCCACCAAGAGTAGGAGCAGGACCATAAGTAGGCTGATAATTAGACATTGTGAACGGGCAGCCGACGGTTACGAATTCGCCGATTTCGCCGCCTTGGTTAATCTTGACGAGGGTGTTGCCATCATAGAGGGTTTCATCCGTCATCAGCTCCTTGGTGGAGATTACCGGGCCGACGGGCACACCGGCCTTACCGAGGATTTCGGTGACCTCATATTTGGTCTTGTCGGCACACCATGCACCGATTCGGGCATAGATTTCCTGTTTGTGGCGGTCGCGAGCGTCGGCGGTGTTGAAGTCAGGGTTGGTGAGCCAGTCTTCAAAGCCCATGGCCTGGCAGGCGAGTTCAAAGTCCTTAGCGCCACGCTGAAGGATCACGTAAACATAGTTGTTGGCGTCTTCTTCGCTGTCCATGGGGCCGGAGGGCTTACATTTATAGGTCCAGCCGAGCACGCCGCCGCCTTCGATATTGCCGGAACGGGGCACGCAATCGCCAAACTTGCCGTTAGGATACTGCGGGAACTGGGTCAGATAGCCGATCTTATCGAGGGTGAGCTGGTCACGGGTCTTGATTCGACAGAGGTTCAAGCAGGCATTGTGCATTGACTGATAGACGTAGACGCCTTCGCCGGTCTTTTCGCGCTGGCAGAGGGCTGCAAGCAGACCAATCAGCAGGTGCATGCCGGTGTTAGAGTCGCCAAGGGCGGCGCCTGACTGGGTCGGGATGTTGTCCGGACCGGTGTAAGGGCCGGTGGTTGAGGCGGCGGCGGCAGTTACCTGAGCGATAGGCTCATAGGCCTTCAGGTTAGCATACTTTGAGGAAAGGGGGAAACCCTTAATAGTACCGTAAATACAGCGAGGGTTCAGCGCATGAACAGCCTCCCACGAGAATCCGAGCTTATCCATAGCTCCGGGGTGGAGGTTTTCAACGAAGATATCCGCTTCCTTAATCAGCTTGGTCAGAATTGCCTTACCGTCAGGGGTCTTGGCGTCAAGAGTCAGTGACTTCTTGTCAGAGTTAAGCTGGAGGAAGTAGTAAGAGGGCAGATCAGGGTTAAACTGAAGTTCTTTACGGGTGGCATCGCCCACGCCCGGACGTTCAATCTTGATTACGTCGGCACCGAGCCAGGCAAGCATCTGTGTACATGAAGGGCCGGACTGCACTTCGGTGAAGTCGACCACCTTAATTCCTTGGAGAGGAGCTGTGTTCATAATAGTCGTGTGTTTTTAGTTAGTGAATAAATAGTTTTGTTACGCCAATAAAACACCCGAACCCGCAAAAAGGTTTTCCCCGACACACCCCGGCTGAAAAAAAATTGTTAAAAAAATTTGAAGTTTCAAAAAAATGATTTAAATTTGTCAGCACATTTA
>CAZLMV010000181.1:0-3915 GCA_964560625.1 uncultured Bacteroides sp.
TGGGCTTCGGTGCCGCCGGCGCCGGCGTTGATTTTGAGCACCACGTCCATCTTGTCTTCCTCGCGGCGGAGCATGTTGCGGAGCTCGAGGGCCTCGATTTTGGAGATGGCGTCGGCATAGAGCGCGTCAACCTCCTCTTCCGTCACGAGTTCTTCCTTGACGAAATCAAAGGCTAACTGGAGCTCTTCGCATGCCTTTTCCACCTCTTCGTAGCCCTCAATCCAGGCCTTGAGATCCTTGATTTTCTTCATCTGGATCTGGGCCTCCTTGGGGTGCTCCCAGAAGTCGGGCACGTGGGTGCGGAGTTCTTCCTCCTCTACTTGGATTTTCTTGTTGTCGACGTCAAAGATACCTCCTCAGCGCCAACTTGCGCTCAAAGGTCTCTTTTAGCTGCTCTTGGGTAATCATAGCGTAAGGGGATGGAGCAGAGTGAATTAGTTGGTGGCAGTTTCGGCTGCTGCAGAGTTTTCAACGGCGTCTTGAAGGGCTGCGGTTTCGGCGGTGGTTTCAGCGGCTACGGCAGCTTCGTTGGCAGTTTCAGCGGCAGGAGCGGCAGCGGGAGCTTCGGTGGCCACGGGAGCAGCGGCGGGAGCGGGGAGCTGGGTGCTCAGGTCGTTTTGCTTGGTCAGCGACGGAGCGCAGAACACGCTCAGAATTGACAGCAGAGCCACGGCGCCGGCGAGATACCAGGTGGCCTTTTCAACGACGTCGTTGGTGCGACGCACGCCGAGAATGGAGTTGCTGCTTGCAAAGGTCGAGCCCAGGCCGCCGCCCTTTGATTTTTGGATGAGTACGATGCCAATCAGAAGGATGGCGGCAATCAGAGTCAGGATAATTACAATAGTGTAAAGCATCTTGGTTTATTAATTATTTGTTATTATTAGCGCGGTTAGTGCGCTCCTCTTCAAGGCGAATGAGCGTTGAAAGGAAGCGCAATTGATCTGCAAAGTAACGACTTTTTTCTGGAAAATTCAAATTTAAATTGCTAATTATTTCAAAAGCCTTCTTAAAATTGCCTCGACGGATGTAAATTTTGGCCAAACTTTCGCTCAGCAGAGAGTCGTCGGTCGGGGCGGGTTTTTTGATGGGCGCGGGCTCGGGCGCGGGCTCTTCGTCGGCGGGCTCGAGCGGCTCTTGGGGGAGAGTGACGCCGCCCTCTTTGCTCTTGATAATGAACGAGTTAATGAGGTCGTCCTGGCTTCCCTCGGGGGCTTGGCCGGGCTCGGGAAGGGAGTCTTCAGCCTCGGCGGCGAGCTGCTGAGCATAGTCCGGCGCGGGGTTGAAAATCAGCTTTTCAAGGAGCTTATCTTCCTCCGGATTGTGGGTTCCGTAGGTGTTTAAAAATTTTTCGATGGTGTCGGCCGTTCCGGGGGTATTTTTCTCCGGTCGGGGGTAAAAACAGGCCAAATCGATCTCCAAATCGGAGTCGGCGGCCATGGCCGTTTGCTCCAAATCGGGGGCGCCGAGGGCCAGGAAAGCAGAGAGGCGCGCGCGCTCGTCGGCGCTGACGTCGGCGGCGTTGCGCAGGCGCATTGCCGCGGGCATCAAGAAGCACGGGAAGGCGCGCCGAAGCTCCTCGATGCGCTCGGCCGTGGGGGCCGCGCCGGCAATCCACTGTTTGATTTCTTCCTGAGTCAGCTCCATGGTTTACCAGTTGCCAAGGGTGGCGTTAAATATCAGTTCTACAAGCTCTTCCGAGATTTGGCGACATAGCTCGTCCTGCACGTCGGTGAGCATCACCGAGGCGTCAAAGTCGCGATAAGCCGAGAAGGTTTGGTCGACGTCGTTGGCCTCGTTTTTATTGTCGGTATATTTGACGCGCACGGCGATGGTGAGGCGCGTTTGGGTAGCGTAGGCGTCGGTGCCGACGGCCTGGGGCGAGAGGGAATAGTTGGTGATTTCGCCCTCGATCTGGAGGTCGGAATTGGTGCCGTCCACGGCCGTCTGCAGGCGCGTGTTGCGCTGAATATAGTCGAGCAGGGCGTTCTCAAACGTCTGCTGCAGAGGCGCATAGACCAGCGCGGCGCGGATGGGGAAGTTGCCCACGGAGATGGTCTTGTAGACGCTATAATCCAGCGCCGAGCCATTGAGTTTATAGCTGACGCGACAGCCGCCCAAGGGGAGCAGCAGGAGCAGCAGGGGCAAGAGGATTCGTCTACTCCAGTTCATAGTCTTTAATTTTGCGGTAAAGGGTTCGTTCACTGATGTTTAGCTCGGCCGCGGCTTGCTTGCGGCGGCCGCCGTTGCGCTCCAAGGCCTCGCGAATCATCTCCTTCTCGTTTTCTTCGAGCGAGAGGTTCGATGAAGGGGGCGTAGTCTCCTCAGCCTCAGTGAAATGCGTGAACTCGGGCAGACACGCCGGGGCGGTGACGCCATGGGGCGCGGGGGCCTCGGGCTCTTGGCCGTCGATTTTGGCGCGCAGGCGGTCCACTTCGCTGCGCAGCGAGAAAATCATGTTGAAAAGGGCGTCCCTCTCGCGCGCGTACGCGTTATTAGAGGTGTCGGCGCCGGGGGGCGACATCAGCGTGGGCGCGTAATTCATCTGCGGGAGATAGTCGGCCAAGGTGTCGCGGCTCACGGGTTCGCCCCCCTCGAAGAGCGACAGCTGCTCGACGACGTTTTTCAGTTGCCTGACGTTGCCGGGCCAGCGATAAGTCATCATCAGCACTCGCGCCGCCGAGTCTAATTGCAGCTCCGGGGTTTGATATTTTTCCGAAAAAGCTGAGGCAAAAGCCTTGGTTAGCAGCATGATGTCGTCGCCGCGGTCGCGCAGCGGGGGCACGTTGATCTGCACCGTCGAGAGGCGGTAATAGAGGTCCTCGCGGAATTTTCCGTCGGCCACGGCCTGCGCCATGTCGACGTTCGTGGCGGCTACGACGCGGATGTTTGTCTTCTGGACCTGGCTGGAGCCGACCTTGATGAATTCGCCGGTTTCGAGCACGCGCAGCAGGCGCGCCTGGGTGGTCAGCGGCAGCTCGCCCACCTCGTCGAGGAAAATCGTCCCCCCGTCGGCCTCCTCAAAATAGCCCTTGCGGGAGCCGACGGCCCCGGTGAAGGCCCCTTTCTCATGGCCGAAAAGCTCGGAATCAATGGTCCCCTCGGGGATGGCGCCGCAGTTCACGGCGATGTAGCGCGCATGTTTCCGCGCCCCGGCGTTGTGGATAATTTTCGGGAAAAACTCCTTGCCGGTGCCGCTCTCGCCGATAATCAGCACCGACAAGTCAATCGGGGCCACACGCAGCGCGCGGCCTATCGCTTCAAGGAGCGCCGGACTCTGTCCGACGATGCCAAACCGCTGTTTTGCGGCCTGAATATCTTCTGAAGTTATTGTTTTCATAAAAGATTGTGCAAATTTACGAAAAAATTTTGTAAATTTGTGCCATTATGCAAAAAACCAACGCTGCGCGCCTTCTTGACCGCGCAAAAATCGCTTATGAGCTCATTCCTTATGAGTTTGACCCCGAGGATTTGGCCGCCCAACACGTGGCCGACGCCCTCGGCGAGGATATCAACAGGGTCTTCAAAACCTTAGTGCTCCACGGCGCCGAGCCGCGGGATTATTTCGTCTGCGTCGTGCCCGGCAACACGGAGGTCGACCTCAAAAAAGCCGCCAAGGCTCACGGCACGAAAAAAGCTGACCTCATCCCGATGAAGGAGCTGCTGCCGCTGACGGGCTACATTCGCGGCGGCTGCACCGCCATCGGCATGAAAAAGCCCTTTCCGGTCTATATCCACCACTCGGCCCTCGACTTTGACTCCATCTACGTCAGCGCCGGCCAGCGCGGATTGCAGCTCCGCCTGGCCCCGCAGGACCTTATTTCTTACGTTAACGCCACAGTCTCCGACCTCACTCAAACCCCCTGATAATGAATACTTTCGGACGCAAAATCACGCTTACCACCTTCGGCGAAAGCC
>CAZLMV010000182.1:0-3889 GCA_964560625.1 uncultured Bacteroides sp.
CTCTACACCACCCACCCCCTCCCCCCAACCCTAACCCTCCAAGTCTAACCTCAAAAATTTTTTGTGGGGGGAATTAAACCTTTTTGGGGGGAGGGGGTCTAAGGGGTATAAGAAGTTACTTTTTTCTATGTTTCAGCGATATATTTATGTGATTGTGTTGCTGCTGGCCGGAGCCTTGGGGGCTTCGGCCGCAGTTGTGAAGGGCACGGTGGCCGACAGTTTCGGCGAGACCCTTCCGCAGGCCACAGTGCGCCTGCTGCGGGCTGACAAGGATTCGACGTTTGTCAGCGCTGCGGCCTCCAATTTGGATGGCCTGTTTGAGTTTAAGGGCGTCAAAAAGGGCTCTTATTATATTAAGGCGTCTTATATCGGTTATCGCGACGCCGTAGTGCCGGTGAAAGTGTCAGGGGCCGATGTGACGGTTGACACGATTCGCCTGCGCGAGTCGTCAATCATGCTCAAGGAGGCCGTGGCCATCGGCGTCGCCACTCCTGTCAAGGTGATGGAGGACACGATTGAGTACAATGCCTCGAGCTACACCACGCCGCCTAATGCCGTGGTCTCCGACCTGCTCAAGCGCCTGCCGGGAGTAGAGGTGGAGAGCGACGGATCCATCAAGGCCCAGGGGCAGACGGTGAAGAAAATCCTCATTGACGGCGAGGAGTTTTTCAGCGATGACCCCGCCGTGGCTTCGAAAAATATCCCCGTGAGCATGATCAAAAACGCCCAAGTAATCAACCGCAAGAGCGACTTAGCGCGCATGACCGGAGTGGACGACGGCGAGGACGAAATGGTCATCAATCTCACCGTAAAACCGGGCATGAAAACGGGCTGGTTTGGCCAGGCCGAGGCGGGATATGGCACGGATGACACCTACAAGGGCTCATTCATCGTGAACCGCTTCATTAACTCCAATCAATTCACCATCTTAGGCAACGCCAACAACGTCAATGACGCCGGATTTACCGACGGCAACGGCCAGCGTTTCCGCCGCTTCGGAGGCACCACGGGCATCAACACCACTCAGAGCTTGGGCTTTAACTTCAACGTGGGCAGCACCGTGTTTCGCGCCGGCGGCAACGTGCTCTACTCCCACAATGACCGCTACAACACCTCCAAGACCCACCGCATCAACCTGTTGCGCGAGGGCAACACCACCGACGACAATTCCTCCCGCAGCCGCGACAAGGGCCACAACATCCGCGGCGACTTCCGCCTGAAATGGGATCCGGACTCGTTTAACACCTTGGAATTCCGACCCAACATCTCTGTCAATATCAACGACAGCGAGACCAACTCCACGGGCCGCAACTATGGCGACGAGGGCGACATCTCCCAGAGCCGCAACATCGGCCTGAGCCATGGCAACTCCTTTGAATTCGGTGGCCGACTGATCTATAACCACAAATTCCGCAGCCGCCCGGGCCGCAGCTTCTCGCTGAGCGCAAATTATACGCTCTCCAATGTCCACGAGCGCGAGACGGCCTGGAGCCGCAACGCCTTCTGGCTCCTCGACCTCGAGGAGGTGGAGAATAAATACGGCACCTTCTATGAAGATTATCAGTATATTACGAACCATACCTGGAACAACGGCATCAATGCCCGCGCAAGCTGGGTGGAGCCGATTGGCGACGTCAAGCGCGGCAATTTCTTAGAGTTCTCCTACATGATGAACTATAAATGGAGCAACGCCGACAAGATCGTCAACCACGACCCCCTCGAGGACTTCCTGACCGAGGAGCAGGCCGCCGCCCTCCGCATCAACGACTGGGGCATCTTCGGCCTGAATGACCGCTGGGCCGGCTTGGGCGACTTGACCTACGACGCCGAAAATTCCAACCGCTTCCGCAATGACTATTTCAACCAGTCAGTCCGCGTGGGCTATAAGAAGGTGAGCTCAAAATATACCCTCAACACCGGCCTCTCCTTCAATCCGCAGATGAGCAAGTCGGTCAACCTGACCAACGCGGCCAAAAACGTCAAGCAATGGGTCTACAATTTCGCGCCGTTTGCCCGCCTGAACTATAAGTTCACCAAGCAGACCTCGCTCAACGTCAACTATAACGGGCGCTCCTCCCAGCCCACCATCGCCCAGATGCAGCCCGTGGAGGATTCCTCTGACCCTCTGAACGTTATCCAGGGTAACCCGAACCTGAAGCCCTCGTTTAACCACAATCTGCGCCTGCGCTTCCAGACGTTTGACACCGACCGCCAGCAGTCAATCATGTTCATGGCTCATGCCTCATATACGCAAAACGCCATCGCCTCCAACGTGGTCACCGACCGCGCCACCGGCGGACGCTACACGACCTATCTCAACGTCGACGGCAACTGGAACGCCGGGTTCTTTACCCTCTTCTCGCGCCCCTTGGGCCATTCGAAGCTCTTCTCCTTTAATAACTATCTGAACGGCATGTATTCGCAGACCGACGGCTTCATTGCCGGCGAGCGCAACCGCGCCGGACGCACCAACGTCGGCGAAAGTTTCTCCTTTGCCTATCGCCATAACGACCTTGAGCTCGAACTGCGACCCAAGTATAACCTGCAGTATAACACCAACTCGCTGCAGACGGCTCAGAACTCCACAGTCCACTCCTATGGCGGCACGTTTAACGGCACGTGGTACACGAAATTCGGCCTCGTACTCTCTGCCGACCTGACCTACACCGCCTCGACGGGCTATTCCTCAGGCTTCGACACCGACGAATGGAACCTCAACGCCTCCATCAGCTACATGTTCCTGCGCGGCAAGAACGCCACCTTTGCCATCAAGGGCTATGACCTGCTGAACCAGCGCCAGAGCATCTCCCGCACCGAGACGGCCCAGGCCATCAGCGACGTCAGCCGCAACGTGCTCGGTCGCTATGTAATGGCCACGTTCACCTACAAATTCTCCACCTTCGCCGGCGGCAAAGTCCCCTCAACCGGCAATGAAGACTTCATGCGCCAAGGCCCTCCCGGCGGCGGCCCCGGCGGTCCCGGTCGCCCTCCCCGCCCCTAAGCGGTGGGGACCATAGCAGCTTTAGCCTTGTCACGAAGTTTTTTTGACCAGGGTCCCAGAGAACCAGAGTTTTGTCAACGAATATTAAGAAAAAAGAACCAGGGACATAAAATCCCTGGCTCTTTTTTCTTAATTATTTCGCGTCCAGTCCCTGGTTCTCTGGGACTCTGGTCGATAAAATTTTTCGGTCAAAACCTAAAGCTGCTATGGTCTACAGCGACGTTAGCAGCCGAGGTCGGCGCGGATGGCTGCGATCTTGGCGGAGGCTTCGGCCGTGGCCTTGTCGTAGCAGCCGGCACACTTCATCGTGGCTTTTGCTTCGATGTAGAACTTGATCTTAGGCTCGGTGCCTGAGGGGCGGATGGATACCTTCGAGCCGTCGGCCGTGAAGAACTGCAGGACGTTGCTCGTGGTCGGCATGTCCATCTTGGTGATGGTGCCCGTCTTAGTGTCGGTGACGTTCAGGTCGGCATAATCCTTGATCAGGGTCACTTCGGAGCCGCCGAGAGTCTTGGGCGGGTTGGCGCGGAAGCCCTTCATCATGGCCTGGATCTCTTCGGCGCCGGTCTTGCCCGGGCGCACCACTGAGATGCCCTCCTCCTTCGAGAAGCCGTTTTCCAAGTAGATATTGGCAAGCATCTGACCGAAGTCCATGCCCTGCTCCTTGGCCCAGGCGCAAGCCTCGGCCATCAGGCAGATGGCGCTCACGGAGTCCTTGTCGCGACAGAAAGTCTCGGCCAAGAAGCCATAGCTCTCTTCGCCGCCGCCAAGGTAACGCGAAGTCTCCTCGTGGTCGCGAATCACGGCGGCGATCCACTTGAAGCCCGTGTAGCAGTCAAACATCTTGATGCCGGCGCGGTCAGCGATGCTCTTGATGGTCTCGGTGGT
>CAZLMV010000183.1:0-3860 GCA_964560625.1 uncultured Bacteroides sp.
TTTTTGGCAAATTTTGCGGTTTTGGGGGGTGTTTTGGTTGTAACTTTGCGCTCGTTAATCGGTATTTTTTACTTTGTATTTTTTATTTTTACTTTATCATGAATAGTTTTAAGCATAGCGTTAACGAGCGTAACAAGACGAATGTTCTGAAATTGCGGATGAAGCATGGGGCCGCGGGTTATGGGGTCTACATGATGATCTTAGAGCGATTGGCCGCGGAGCCTCTTGGGCGCACGGCCCTGGATTATGACATCCTTGCCTATGAGTTTCAGGAGGATGTTGAGCTGATTCGAAGCGTCATTGAGGATTTTGACCTCTTTGACATCGACTTGGATGCGGAGGCTTTCTCCAACGAGCTGATTACCAATCAGATGTCCTCCAAGGCCAAGCAAGCCGCCAAGGAGCAAATTCTCGACGAATTCATTGAGCAGCGAGCGCGCAATGACGACTGGATTGACCACCACGTGCGCACCTACGACACCTCCGCCGCGCAACTCCGAGCGGCCCTGCGCACCACTTTCCGCGCCCAAATCCTCGAAGACCCAACCTTCCCCTCCTCGCAAACCCTAACCTCCCGACTCCACACCCATCTCTCCCAAATCTTCCCCGCTTAGCCCTCATCCCCCATTGTGCAATCGTGTGCAATTGCACACTCAAACTCAATGGGAGAAGAGGATTAGTAGAGGAAGCCGAAGAGCCAGAGAGGGATTTTGTTGCCAAGGCCGCTGTCTAAGTCATCGGCGGCGACGAAGCTGTCAGGGATATCCTTGATCTGGTCGAAGCCTTTTCGGGCGCCACCCACTTCGAAGAGGTATCGATTGTCAACAACCAAATCTCCCGCCTTAGGATAGGCAATGTCGTGATTCTCAGCTAACATGGCCGCAAAGAAGGTCTCGCGGACCTTTCCCGTGTCGGCATAGCCCAAGGCATAAAGCAGCGAGGGATTGTTGAACAGCACCTTTTGCGGCTTAGCCATGGAGTTGGGGTTGCGTTCGGATTTGTAGTAGAGCAGGCGCAGAATCTGTGAGCGCTCCAAAAGCGACAGAATCTTAATTAGCTGGTTTGTAGAGACATCTAACATTTCCGACGTGCGCTTGGCATTGAGCGGTGAGGGCGTTTGCGTGGCGATAATCGTCAGCAAGTGCTTGGCTTTGATGAGGGTTGCATACTCAATTTTCTCTACGGTCGGAATGTCGTTATCAATGACCGAAGAGATCATGTTGTTGACCCGAATCAGATAGTCAGTCTCGCTCTCCGTGGTGTAAAACGGATAGAATCCATGGCGAAGATATTTGTGAAATTCGCTGACGATGTCAACGTCGCGTGTGATTTCGGCGGTAATCTGCATATGGTTGTAGAGGATATCCGTAAGTTCTACGGACTCAAAGCGTTTGCCTTGAAATTCCAAGTATTGGCGGAAGGAGAGTCCCGGAAGGGTATAAATCAGCGCCCGGCGCGATAGGTCGGCAACCGAATGGTCAATCTCCAAGAGCGAACTTCCGGTGAACACTACGTGCAGGTCAGGGAAGAAGTCATAAAGGTTTTTGATCTGGCGCTCCCACCCGGGCAGGCGGTGAACCTCATCGATGAAGAGATGTGTAATTCCCTTTTCGGTGGCCGTTTCCGCCAAGTCGAGCAGCGAGTGGCCGGCAAACCAAACGTCGTCGAGCGAAACATACAGAGCCGTCTTCGGGTCGGGAAAAGCCAACTTGATGCGTTGAAGCAGCATGGTTGTTTTCCCGACGCCTCGCGCTCCCTTGATGCCGATAAGTCGGGCATCCCAGGAAATTGAGTTGTAGAGGTCGCGAACAATCTTCGTGGAAGTCAGTCGCAGCAGTCGCAGGTATTGTCTTTGTAATGTGTCCATATTCGACTGCAAAGTTACGAAAAAAAATCATCTTTGCAAAGATGATTTTGGGGAAATGATTATTGCAGAGATGATTTTTGCGGAGTGATTATTGCAGAGATGAGTTTTCGGCGGGCTACTGGTCGGCGGGGTTGAGGTTGCGTTCGGCCACGGCTAAGTGGTCGATGAGGTCCGTCAGGTCGCCGCCTAAGACGGCCGGGAGGTTATAGATGGTGTAGTTGATGCGATGGTCGGTGATGCGCCCCTGCGGGAAGTTGTAGGTGCGGATCTTGGCTGAGCGGTCGCCCGTGGAGACGAGGGTTTTGCGGCGCGAGGCTATGTCGTCGAGGTATTTTTTGTGCTCGCGGTCATAGATAAACGTGCGCAGGCGGCTCAGGGCGCGCTCCTTGTTCTTGGGCTGGTCGCGCGTCTCGGTGCACTCAATGAGTATCTCCTCGCTCTGACCCGTCAAGGGGTTGCGCCACATGTAGCGCAGGCGCACGCCCGACTCGACCTTGTTGACATTTTGGCCGCCGGCGCCGCCGCTGCGGAAGGTGTCCCACTTGATTTCGCCCTCGTTGATTTCCACGTCAAACTCCTCAGCCTCAGGCAGTACGGCCACGGTGGCGGCCGACGTATGCACGCGCCCCTGGGTCTCGGTGACGGGCACGCGCTGCACGCGGTGCACTCCGCTCTCATATTTCAGAGTGCCGTAGACGTCGTCGCCACTCACGGCAAGGACTATCTCCTTGAACCCGCCCATGGCGCCCTCGCTCTCGGAGCTCACGGTGACTTTCCAGCCCTTGGATTCGCAGAATTTGAGGTACATCTTGGTCAGGTCGCCCGCAAAGAGCGCGGCCTCGTCGCCGCCGGTGCCGGCGCGGATTTCGAGGATGGCGTTTTTGGCGTCTTCGGGGTCCACGGGGATCAGCAGCGTTTTCAGCTCCTCCTCCGTGGCCTGAATCTTGTCGCTCAGCGAGTCGAGTTCTTCCTTGGCAAGGGCGCGCATCTCGGGGTCGGATTCCGATTCCAAGAGTTCGCGCGCCTCGTCGCGGCCGGCCAAGGCGGCGCGATAACGCCCGGCCACTTCCGTGAGTTTTTCCAAGTGTTTATACTCGCGGGTCAGCTCCACGTAGCGCTTGCGGTCAGCAATGACCTCGGGGTCAGTGATCAGGGTAGACACTTCCGCAAAGCGGTCGTCCAAGCCCTCAATCTGCTCTATAAGTTCCATGATGGCAATGGGTTAGGTTAGGGACTGGAGATAGGCGCGCAGGCGCGTCCAGGGAATGTAGGTGAGTCCGTCGATGGTCACGGGGCGCTCGTTGAGGTCCAGGCGCACATAGTAAGTGTTTGACTGTGAGCAGTAAAACAGAATCATCTGAAGGTTCGAGGCCATGGGCACGACGTGAAACGTCTGCCAATGGGCGCTGACCGTGTCGAAATAATGCGTCAGATAGTAGCACTCCGGCAGGCGCATCAGCGACAGCAGCGGCATCAGCGTCTCGGCGTGGCCAAAGCGCAGATTGACAGTAGATTTCAGTCGTCCGCCAATGAAGTCGTCGGTCGTCTGAATCAGGTCGTTGAGCAGCGGTGCGGCAATCTCGGCGGGGAGGGCAGAGACCGTGGAGGCCGTGCGCGAAAAATATTGGCGCAGGTTGTCAATCTCCCAAAGGCGGTTCATCTCCTCGGGCGTCAGCAGGCTCATGGCCGAGTCGCCTAAGCCCATGGCGGCCTGCGAGGAGAGGCAGTAATAGACGTCGGCGGCAAACTGCACGGGGTCCAGGCCCTCGGGCATGGTCTTGAAGACGCGGGCGCAGAGCGCGGCGGCGGGAGTGGTGCGCGCGGTGAAGTCTGCCAATTCCGGCTCATAGGGCTTCTCCTTGGCCCATTGGACGTAGTCTTCATTGACTTGGAAGAAGCGCACGAGGTCGTTGTATTGCTCGCCATAATCAGTTGACAGTGAGCCCAATCCGCTCTGGAAGCGGCGCACGGTCTGAGTGAAGGCGTCCATCGA
>CAZLMV010000184.1:0-3820 GCA_964560625.1 uncultured Bacteroides sp.
AAGTTGGGAATTTCTGGAACTTGTATCGGGGAATGGGACAGGTGGGGTGTAATTTTGCGGGGTAATTAAATTTATTTTGATTTGGAATTATGGAAATGAAATCTATTCAGTATCTTAAGGCTGCTGCAAGCAAGCTCCGGGATGGTAAGCTCAAGCGTCTCGGAGGGAAGGAAGTGATGGAGGCTCTTAGTGGCATGATGATGGCGTTGGAGCTCGATTCTAAGGAGGAGGCTATTATCTTTGCGGCGCTGTTTGACAGAAGCTGTGGCGGCCGCTGCTCTGACCTCGATGATTTGGCCTCTTACTTCGGGGCATCGCAGCTCGACGTGATGGAGTATGTGCCCGCCGTCAGAAGTCTGGAGAAGAAGGGTTTCATCGTCCAGACCGACAGGAGCGAGTGTCGGATTGGTCGCCAGAATTTCATGGTGACTAACTACGTGATTGGTTGCATTTTGGAGAATCAGAAGCCCAATCGCCATAAAGCCACGATTCTCGAAAAGGAATTTGACAAGTATGACCTCTGCAAGTTGGTCAGCTCTCAGGTCGAGGACGATGATGTCACGACCGAAGCCCTGTTTCAGTTCGTGGAGAGTGCGGAGCGGGATAATGCCGCGATGCCGCTGGTTAGAGATTTGAAGGAGCTTCTGCCCGCATTGCCTGACAGGACACTGTTTTACGACATCTGTCATGATTTCGTTGACAATGATAGAAGAAGATGCTCGGATGTGACACAAACGTTGAAGGACATGTATGAGGCTTACGGCATCCGATTCAAGGTGCGTAAGTCGCTGATCGACGGCACAAACCCGCTCATTGCGGCCGACCTTATCGAGCTATCAAGCGACAGGGAGGACATGACCCTGACCACCCGCGGCCAGAAGCTCTTCTTGGGCGAGGATTTCGGCGCGTTTGGTCCGCAATACACCGGCCTCAATCTGTATTCCTTCGCCCGTCAGGTCAAGGATTACGTCCACAGCAGCGACCACGATGCCGAGAAACCAGGGGCAATGAAAAAACTCGCCGAAAAGATTTGCATCATCGAGGATTCAAACCGCTCATTAGAATCTCTCCTGAAAATCAAAGAGATAATCCCCGAGGAGGATTTCCGGGCCCTGTTTTACATTGCCTGCGATGCTTGCGCCAACGGCGATGCGCTCAGCGTCTCTCGCGAAATGGGCGAAATGTATCCCATCAAGGAGCGCAACAACTACATTAAGGAGTTCAAGGAAGAGACGCATAAATTGCAACGACTCGACCTGATGGAGATGGTGACCCAGTCGTCCATCTTCGGGGAATACACCGTATTGCAACTGACCGATAAAGGAAAGGAGCTATACTTTGGCGAGGATGCCGCGCTCTATATTGAAAAACCGGAGAAAAAAGACCTCATCAGCGCCTCCGACATCAAGGAGAAGCATCTTTTCTTCTCCGAAAAAGAGCAATCGCAACTGAACACCATTGCCAATTCCCTTCAAGAGGCCAACTACTCCGCCATGGTCAACCGTCTGGAAGACAAAGGCTTACCCAAAGGCATGGCCATCCTGCTCTATGGCGCACCCGGCACGGGGAAAACCGAATCAGTGATGCAATGGGCGCGCGCCACGGGTCGCGACATAATACACGTGGATATCTCCGCATCAAAAAGCATGTGGTATGGCGAAAGCGAAAAGATCATCAAAGAGATTTTCACCAAATATCGCCGCCAGTGTAAACGCGCCGCGCTTAAACCCATTCTGCTTTTCAATGAGGCCGACGCCATTTTCGCCTCGCGCAAAACCGGCACCCACAGCAGCATTGACCAGACCGAAAATGCCATCCAAAACATCATCCTCGAAGAGATGGAGCGCCTCGACGGCATACTGATTGCCACGACCAATCTTGCCGACAATTTAGACAAGGCGTTTGAGCGCCGTTTCCTTTTCAAGATCCGCTTCGACAAGCCCTCAGTCGACACTAAAACCAAGATCTGGCTCGACAAACTGTCGGCTCTTTCGGAGGCGGAGGCCCGGTCGTTGGCCACCCGCTTCGACTTCAGCGGCGGCGAGATTGACAATATCGTCCGCAAATCGCTCATGAGCGAAATCATCGACGGAAAGGCGCCCTCTTTTAATGAAATTGAAAAGCTCTGCACGGAAGAAAAGATAGGCCCCGGCGCCGGTAAACGCATGGGATTTAACTAATACCCATATCATAAAACGCCCCACGTTTACGTTAACATTGCAGAGAAACCTCAATCCTAACCGACTCCAAAATGACCCAACTACAAAAATACACTTGGCTGATCGAAACCATCCGGCGCGCCGGGAAAATCTCCCACAAAGATTTATCCGACAAATGGGAACGCTGCAAAGACCTCAGTGACTGCAAGCCGCTCCCGCGGGCCACATTCAACCGCTGGCGCGATGCGATTTTTTCCCAATTCGGAATCATCATTGACTGCCAGCGCGTCGGTGGCTACCTCTATTTCATCGCCAATCCCGAAGACATTGATGAAGACGAGCTCAAAAAATGGATGCTCGACTCCTTTGCCGTCGGTAATCTGATTGGCGAAAATCTTTCCCTCAAAGACCGGATTCTCGTTGACCGCATTCCCTCCGGCCGCTCCCACCTGACCACTCTACTGGAGGCAATGAAGGAAAATCGCGTTGTCAATATCGAATATAAGCCGTTCAATTATTCCCGGTCATACCCCATCACGGTTGAACCTTACTGCGTGAAACTCCATGAAAACCGATGGTACATGCTCGGCCACAACCTGAACAAGGACACCATCCGCCTCTACGGCCTCGACCGCATTGAAACCATAGAAATCACAAATCAAGAATTCAAACTACCCAAAGACTTCTCCGCCGCAGACTATTTCTCCAACTACTTTGGCATCGTCATTGGCCAAGACACGAAACCCGAACGCATAATAATTCGCGTCACCGCCGACCACACCCCCTACCTCAAATCCCTCCCGCTTCACCACAGCCAACGCCTCATCGAAGACCACGGCAACTACGCCGACTTTGAACTCTACCTCGCCCCCACCTACGACTTCGTCATGAAACTCCTCCAGGTCGGCGCCATGATCGAAGTCCTCTCCCCCCCTTCCCTCCGCCGCACCATGCAATCCTGGATCACCGACATGCACACCCTCTACCAAACCCCCTAACCCCACCCCACCCCTCCATGTCGCAAAAAATCTTGCACCTTCGCTAAAAATTCAGTAACTTTGCATCCAGACAATAAACCGAAACTATGAGCATCGATTATTCTGTATCTGAAATTCCAATGAAGGCTCTTCCTGAGTTACACGGGATGAAGTTCATTATACCTTCACAACAACGTGGATATAAATGGACAAGCTCTAATATTGAGGAGTTGATTCAAGATTTTTTGAATTTTATCGATCCAGGTGATTCAAAGAGAGTATATTGCCTGCAACCTTTGGCTCTTGTGCCCAAAGAGGATGGCAGCTTCTGTGTGCTTGACGGGCAACAGCGCCTCACGACTCTATTCCTTCTTCACAAAGTGGTTTGCAATGAAAACCCTTATTCGTTTGAGTTTGAACGAGATGAAAGCAATGAGGACGATGATGCGGTCAAAAGCCGTTGGGAATTATTGCAAAACCTGTCGGGCGAATTAGATGATACAACAATCGACACATTCTTTATCACCAACGCTTATAACTCAATCAAAACCGAGTATTCTAAGTTGAGTGAAAGCCGGAAAAAAGATCTTAAGGATTTACTCCTCGCCGACAAGCAAGCCCCTAAATCCGTTCAGGTGATTTGGTATGAAGTAGCGGAAGAGAAAAGTCATGAGACATTCCGCA